>CAKPER010000039.1 GCA_934149245.1 uncultured Bacilli bacterium
AATATTTTGGATTATCTATATCTTGATTTAAATATTTATTTAGTTCATCTATCATATTATTATCCATCCTTTTTTATTCATATTCCGTTATCTCTACAAATATATTGTATAATTAGCTACTTTCTATATTTATTCCAAATTTAACAATATTGTAATAACGAAATACAAAAAAATTTTTCTTAATTCATTTTCCCTACTTTTCCCAACAAAATTATAACATAAATTAAATTTTTTTCATACACCAACGTTTTAACACATTTTAAAAAATCAAAAAACATTTAAATAATTATCAAAAAATAATTTCAAAATTAAACTACCTTCTAAAACCAAATTATCTATATTCAAAACTAATTGTGATAATTTCTTATTTTTTTGCAATACTAACTATAGGTGATTAATAATGGATATAGATAAAATAATAGAAAAATTAAAAAAAGATACCAATAACGCTAGTGATATAACATATAGAGAAAAAAAAGTTTGGAAAAAAAGAACCGAAATTATATATATAGAATCATTAACTAATTCTAATAAAATAAGTGACTTTATTATAAGAAGTCTTGATAAAATAGATAAATATATTACTAAAAAAAATTTATACACTACTATTATTAATGACATAGAAAACTTTAAATATACAGAAATCACATCATATAAAGATATAAGTTATTATTTAAATTATGGATTTACTATCATTTTAATCGAAGGTGAAGATAAAGCTATAGCATTAGAGACTAAAGGCGAACTAAATCGTTCTATTCAAACCTCTCAAACAGAGAACACCCTAAGAGGTTCTATGGATTCTTTTGTAGAAAATATGCAAACAAATCTAGGCTTAATTAGAAGAAGAATAAAAGATAATAATCTCTGGATAAATTCTCACGAATTAGGTAGATATACTAAAACTAAAGTAAATATTATCTATATAAAATCCATTTGTAAACAAGAATATATAGATGAAGTAGAAAAATATCTAAAAAAAATAGATATAGACGGTATAACTAGTTCAGGAACAATAAAAAATTTAATTGAACAAGAAAACAAAAGTACCTTTCCTACTGTAATATCAACAGAACGCCCCGATCGTGTATCTCAAGCACTATTATCCGGTAAAATAGTCATAATGATCGATACTTCTCCCTTTGCACTTATAATTCCTGTATGCATTAATGATTTCTTTCTAGCAACAGACGACACCTACAGCAAAAGTATAAACATTTCTCTAACCAGAATTTTAAGATATACAGCCTTTTTCATAACTCTCCTAACACCAGCAGTATATATAGCCATAACAACCTATAACCAAGAAATGCTACCAACCCAGCTTTTAATTAGCTTTGCTGCCCAAAGATCAACCGTACCATTCCCTGCCTTTATAGAAGCAATAATCATGTTAGCATCATTCGAAATATTAAGAGAATGTAATTTAAGACTACCAACTTCCACAACTAGTGCTCTCTCCATCGTTGGAGCTCTAATTCTAGGAGAAGCAGCTGTTAATGCTGGTATCGTCTCCCCTATTATGATAATTGTAATAGCCATAACAGCAGTATCAGCCCTCCTATTCTCGGAACCAGAAATAATTAACGGAATTAGATGGTATAGATTAGTATTTATGTTAGGAGCAAATTTCTTAGGAGTATTTGGTGTAGTAAACATTTTTATCTATTTCATCACCAAACTTGCCTCTTTAGAATCATTTGGTCTTCCTTATCTCTATCCTCTAGCTCCCTTAAACAAATCTGGACTTAAAAATAGTTTTATAAAATTTCCAACCAAAGATTTAAAAAAGCGTGAAAACCTACTATCAAAAAACAGAATAAAGTTAAAAAGGATGTGAACTAATGAAAAAACTACTTCTTATATTAATAACCCTAACTTTTCTAACTGGTTGTTATAATTATCGTGAATTAAACGATCTTGCAATAGTAACTGCCGTTAGTATAAGCCAAGAAAAAGATAACTACAATATAGCTGTCCAAGTAGTAAATCCTAAAAAAGATCAAGACACATCAAGCAGTAATGAACCTGATTTTATAGTATATAAAAGTAAAGGCGAAACTCTACAAGCAGCCTTTGAAAGTCTTGTTAAAGAATCCCCTAAAAGAATGTATAAAACCCAGATGCAAATACTAATAATAGATGAAAAAATGGCCAAAAACAATATTAAAGAAGTCTTCGAATACTTAGCAAGAGATCCCGAAATTAGAAATGAATTTAATGTTTTAATTGGAAAAAGTGATAACATATTAGAAACCCTAACTCCACTAAATAATCTCTCAAGTCAAAATATCTTAGATTCTCTAAAAGCTAGTAGTAAATATCTAGGCAATACTAATTTATTAACTTTTAACGAACTATTATCTGACTATCAAAACGAAAAAACCGAAATGGCAATACCTGTAATCAAACTAACAAGTCAAAAGAATAAAGATGATAAAAATACTGAAAAGATTTTAGAAAAAACTACTACTACTCCTGCTATTGTATTAGATAACATAAGTATTTTTAAAGATAATAAACTAATTGGCTATCTTTCAACAAAAGAAACAGTATCATATAACTTTATCAATAACAACATAACTTTAACAAACATAAAAAAAGATTATCCAAATAACAAATATATTGCCTATAAAATCTTAAAATCTAAATCAAAATTAGAAGTAACACCAAAAAAGCATACTATAACTCTTACAATAAAAGGTAACGCCGAAATAAACGAAGCTACCTATAATATAGATCTAAGTAAAGAAAAAAATATTAAAAAATTAGAAAAATCATTAAACAAAAGATTAGAAAAGATGATTACATCTTCTTTTAATAGTACCAGAAAAAAATACAATTCTGACATATATGGTTTTGAAGATTTATACTATAAAAAAGATCCTAAATACTATAACAAAATAAAAAAAGATTGGGATTCCAAAGAATTCCAAAAAATAAAATTAAAAGTAAAATCAAACATAAAAATAGTAGAACAAGGAAATATTTTAGGAAAAATAAAAGGTTAAGAGAGGCGATAATGATGAATAATAAAAAGATAAGTAGTTTGGAATTTTCAATTTTAATGATATTTCCTATTTTATCTTTATTTAGTGGTATAGGTTTATCTAATATTCTAAAAGCAGCAAAAATTGATGCTTATTTATCAATTGTTTTGACTACTATATTAGGCTTTCTAATATTAATAATATTAAAATATATATTAGATTACGAAGAAGAGTTAACACTTCCAGAAAAAAACATAAAACTTTTTGGTAAGCCTCTAGGATTTATAATTAATATATTAATCGATATTGTTTTATTATTTGCAGCTATTGCTTTAACATACAACATAAATAATTTTATAGTATCACAATTTCTAACTGAAACACCTATTTTCATAATACTAACATTCTTAGGATTAACAGCTCTATACAGTATAAGTAAAGGTATAGAAACAATAGCCAGAACCAGCATCATATTTTTTATAATTATAACCGTCTTAACAATTATTAGTACTGCAGGTACAATTCCCTATTTTGAATTAAGCAACTTAAAGCCATTTTTAGAAAAAGGAATTAATCCTTCCATAAAGGCAGCTTCCTCTATATTCATAATAAATATACTTCCCATAATAGGTGTATTAATAATTCCTAAAAAAGATATTGTTAACAAACAAGATCTCTTAAAAAAAATGATAATATTTTACTTAATCGCTATGACATTTCTCTTTTCAGCAACCATTCTTACTATAGGCTGTTTAGGAATTAATTTAATCAAAATATTTCCTCACCCAGAATATATGGTTCTAGAAAAAATATCTTTCTTAGGTTTTATTGACAGAATAGAAAATGTAATATACGTTAAATGGCTTTTAAATGATTTTATTTGTTTTGAAATAATAGTTTATTACATATCCAATAGTATAAAAAAACAAGATAAGCAAAAATTAATGCCATTTATAATTATTATTATAATAAATATCTTATCTCAACTTTTATTTAAAGATAATACAGAATTTGAATATTTTATCTATAACATATATCCCCTCATCAATCTAACACTATTTATCCTTTTAATCTTAATAACTTTTATGATTTTTATCAAAAAGAAAAGAAGAAGTCCATTAGAACCTCTATCTTGATACTCTAACACCATTAGCTGCTCCAGACAAAAATGCTAATTGTCTAGGATTAAATGCATTAGAATTAAAACCGCTAACCGAATTTCCATTAGAAACACCAAAATGCAAGTGTGCTCCTGTTGTACATCTATCATAGCTTTGAGTACCACCACTAGTTGCAATAACCGTATTAGGTCCAACCTGCTGACCAGCACTTACTAAAGCTTTGGTTAAATGCATATAAACTGTTGTATATAACTTACCACCAACATTATGATATATATACACTTTTATACCACCACAAGATAATGAAGAACCAGAAGTAACAACATATGCAACTTGTCCCTCAGCAGCAGCATATACTGGTGTTCCAACTGCAACACCTAAATCTATTCCTCTATGAGAGGTACCACCACAACCAATACAATCTGTTCTAACAACTTGAAACTGACTATTAACAGTAGCACTCATAACAGGTAATGTCCAACCACCAGCTACAGCTAAATTCTTTTTAGCAAAACTATTAACATCCTCACTCTTAGAACATCCCATCTTCTCATAACGATCAATATCTCTCTTCAAAGACTTTATATCATCTGCAATAGATGTTCCTTCCTCAGTAAGTTGTGTCATATTAGCATTCAAAGTAGCTAACTTAGTACTTTGCTCTTGCTTTTGTGAAGCTAATTTTTCTTGCTTAGCTGCTAGATCAGCCTTTTTTGTGTTTAATTCTTTTATTAAATTATTAAGCTCATCCATTAGCTTATTATTAGCATCACTCATTTGACTAACAACAGCATATCTATATATAAAATCTGTATAATTATCTGCCTGAAAAACATATTCCAACATACTATTTCCTTGCCCGTTACTAAGTTGTAAATATAGAAGCATCTGATTAGATTCTTCTTTTTTTTGTTTTATCTTAGCTTCACTATCTGTTATATCTTTATTAGCTTTACTAATTTCACTCTCAGTATTGCTAATAGAAGCATTAATACTATTTATCTCAGCTTGCAAATTAGCCATCTGAGAAGAAGTTAACTTCTTGCCACTATTAACTTTAGATTGTTGTTTTTCCAATTCAGCAAGCTTACTATACATTTCTTGCAAAGTTTGAGCATTTATTTGACTAAATGGCACTATAAATAATAACACTACTAAAATTTTTAATATTCTCTTCACTCTATCACCTACACTACAAGTATACATTATTAAAATATTTTAGTCAATTTCTTTTAAAAAATTAGTCGTTTTTTTTCATCTTTTGTACACCTAAATGTTTATAAGCCATATCTGTAACCATTCTTCCCCTAGCCGTTCTTTTTAACAAACCAGTCTGTAATAAATAAGGTTCATAAACATCTTCAATCGTTGATGCTTCTTCACCAATCGAAGCTGCCAACGCTTCTAAACCAACTGGTCCCCCATTAAACCTCTCTATAATAGCCATAAGTAAATAATAATCTGTATCATCAAGCCCAACACCATCTACTTTTAATTTTTTCAAAGAAGATTTCATAATATCCAAATTTATATCATCACTACCATCAACCAAAGCAAAATCTCTAACTCTTTTAAAAAGTCTATTACAAATTCTAGGAGTTCCTCTACTCCTTTTAGCAAGTTCCATAGCAGCATCATCTAATATAGGCATTCCAAGAACTCTACTAGTTCTCTTAATAATCTTAAAAAGTTCATCATCAGAATAATAATTTAATTTAGAAATAATACCAAATCTATCTCTAAGAGGGCCAGATAAATCCCCTGCCCTAGTAGTAGCACCTATTAATGTAAATTTAGGTAAATTAATCCTAATATTTCTACTAGAGCCCTCACTACCTACTACAATATCCAAACAAAAATCTTCCATCGCAGGATACAAAATTTCTTCTATAAATTTAGGAATTCTATGTATTTCATCAATAAATAATACATCTCCCTCTTCTAAGGTAGAAAGAATAGCTGCTAAATCCCCACTTTTCTCAATAGAAGGTCCACTAGCAGTCTTAATATTACTCCCAAGTTCATTAGCAATTATATAAGCAAGTGTTGTCTTACCTAATCCAGGAGGTCCATACAAAAGCACATGATCTAAAGCATCTTGTCTGATTAAAGCACTCTTTATAAAAATCTTTATATTCTCTTTTATATCACTTTGTCCAACATATTCATCTAAACTCTGTGGTCTAATATTAATTTCATCTCTATCTTCTCTTAAAGTATTTGCTGTTATTATTCTCTCATCCACATTACCACTCTCCATGTATTTAAATTATAACAATTATTTTTTTCCTAGTCAATACTTTTGCAAACATTTGTTTGTATTTAATGGTTGATGTCCAATTTTTCTAATAATTCTAATAAACAGCCATAAAAAAACATTTCAAAATCAAGAAATGTAATTTTACTAATAAAATTTATATTGTCATTAACTCTTTTTCTTTTTCTTTTAATTTTTCTTCAATAATCTTATTATATTTATTTATTAACTCTTGTACATCTTCATTACCACTTTTTTCTACATCTTCAGGCAATTTTCTCTTCTTCATATCACTATTAGCATCTTGTCTTATATTTCTAAGAGCAATCTTTCCATTCTCAGCAATCTTTTTAACATCCTTAACAAGTTCTTTTCTTCGATCTTCTGTCAAAGCTGGAATAACCAAGAAAATAACTTCACCATTATTGTTTGGTGTAATCCCAATATTAGCTTCAAATATAGCTTTCTCAATATCACCTAAAATACCCTTATCAAATGGCTTTATAGATAATTGCCTAGCCTCTGGAACAGATATATTAGCAATTTGTTTTAAAGGAGTATCTACTCCATAATAAGAAACAGTAATACCATCTAACATAGCAGGATTAGCTCTCCCTGCTCTTATATTAGTAAATTGCTTTTCCAAAACACTAATAGTCTCTTCCATTCTCTCCTCACATTCAAGTATTATATCATCATAATCCATGTAATTAATCACTCCTTCATAATTTATAATACAATTCTATCATAGAACTTCTAAAAACAAAAGTCTATTTTAAAAATATTCATATCAAACGAAAAAAGATTAACAATAACATTAATCTTCTACCACTTCATAAATATTAACAAAAAAATATACAAATTAGATACTTTATAAATACGTGGTGCTGCATACGAATAATAAAACTCATAAGTAGCAACAACTTTATCAACCAAACTCACCAACCAACTCTCCAAATACTTAGGAACCTTATGAGGTAAAGTTGGAAACATATGAGTAATAATAATATCCTTCTCCATCTCATTCAATTCAAAATATTTACAAGCATTAGTAAGAGCTACATAAGGATGTACAAAAGCACTAATCTTTCTATAAGATTCTTTTAAATCTTCGGTTATAAAAAAGTCATGTAACAATCCAGCTCTAGCAACAGACTTATAATCAAGCCTCAACTTCTTAGCTAAAACATACGAATAATATGACACCCTAAGAGAATGTTCATATCTAGTAAGCCCATGATGTCTACAAGTATTAGTTTTTTGAAACTTACTATTATCAAGTATATCTAAAACTAAAGACATATAGTCAAAATCACTCTTATATTTATCCAACTCATTCACTCTCTCTACAAATTATTATATGAATAATCATAACACATAATCAATCAAAAAGCTATTTATTATCTAGCATATTTAATAAGTTAATCTTAAACATATCCTTCTCAGCATGAGATTTAGATACAGGAACTCCTTTATAAGTAGTAAGTTCTTTTTGATGTCCTTCTGTCAAAATATCCTCAGGAGTAATAGTATTAAGCATAACAATATTTTGATTTTCATAAACAGTATAATGTAATACTAAATCTTCATACACTTTAGAAAACATAGAGTCTGTAGGCAGTTTAAGTTCATACTTAACAATTCCCTCGTTAGTATTTTTAGAAACTATAACCCCCGAAAAATTTCCTTCTCTAAAACCTGGATAAAAATCAAATATTAACTTTTTATAAGCCAACATATTGTATTTTTTTACAGCTCTCTCTTTCTTTCTAAATTCATTTTCATTTAAATATTCAATTATGTAAGAATTTTTCATTTTTATTCCCCCTTTTAACTTATCTTTCAACCAGTAAACCAATTATAGCACTAGTTAGATTTTTTGTCAATACTTATAGTTAATTTTAATTTTACCCCAGCATATTTACTAGTTATCGTAAAAATATTTACTAAAAGTTACTTGAGTTTTATACTTATCTAACATTCTCCAAAATAAAACTTTAAATTATTATTCTCTATTCTTTTATTTACTTACTTTCAAGTTCTTTATCATAAATAGTAAAACCACTTCTATCTCCAATAATAAAATAAATTACTCTCTTTCCAATCCTAATCATAATATAACACATTTTAACCTAATCTATGCTATAATACCTAACAAAGGAGTTAAAAACTATGACAAAAGACGAACTCAAAGTTCTAAAAAAAGATATTAAAAAAACTAAAACAGAAAATATTGAAGCAAAAATAATGATGTATAAAGAATATCTATTATCCCTTATCAATATTTTAATCAAAAAAGGACTCTCTAACAATTATTTAAAAGAATTAACCAAAATCAAAACTGAATATATTGCTATTCTAACTGAAGAAAACAATTTATTAAACTTAATATTAAGAAATGGTATTAATAAGAATATAGACGCTATTAATAACTTAATAGATAAGTTAGATGATTTAGCTGATAAAACTATTATTTATTACTATAACCTATTAGATGATTTAGAACAAGAAATAGAAATTGATAAAGGCCATCCTTATAAACGCCTTCCTAAAAATTTTGAAACTCTACTTGAAAATAATGAATTTAAATTCATGGTATATGGTCTAGATTTAACTATTGACGACATTAAAAATTATCTAGATTATGATGAAACTTTTTGGAATTATATAAAAGATAAAATTAAAGTGTTTAAAACCCCTTACCTAGATTATGATTCAAAAATGGATTACTATGGTGTTTGGTATGATTTAGATGAAAACAAAGAACTAACAAAATTAATTATATGCATACCTGAAATAGTAGATTTAAAAACAGCCCAAATTGCTCTACGCGAACTTAAACATGCTCATAATATTTATATGGGTATTTTAAAAGAAGACTCTATATTAGAAAAAAATGCTAAACAAGAAGAATATAAATTCAAAAATAATTATTTAAAGAAAAAAATTAAGATATAATTATGACTCTAAATCTATAGAACCATTTTATTATCTTAATTTTTTATAATTACCATAAATATAAGTAATATCCAAATTTTAATTTACTAGCATTACTAACTTTTACATTATCGTTTTAAAGCACCATTTACTACTACTTCATTTAGATATAATAAAAACATACTAAAACCTTAACATCTTATATTTATTTACTTATTTTATTTCATCTAACATTTTCTTTTTTAAACTATCTATATCAGTAAAAAATAAATTAGTTCCCCTTTTCTTTAATCCAATCATATTTTTAAATAAACTTTTAATTTCATTTTGTAAATCAGTTGGAACATTTAATGGAACACCATCTACAGTATGCACATGATCTATATACTTTTCCAGTGTTGGAAACGCGTTTTGAAGAAGTATTGCTGCATCTTCATCTGCTAGTCTCCTAATTATAATTGTATTACAAAATCCATATTTTTCTATCTTCTTATCAATTATTTTTTTATATTTATCCACCTTAGAACTTATTGGTATAAACCATAAAATATCTTTATTTTTAATAGTAAAATAAGTTGGTCTCTTTTTACCCCTTTCATGATTTTGCATTAAACTATCATCATCAACAATATCAAAATATTCATCTTTAATATGCTATTGCATTCAAAATAGTTAAAAATAAAACAAGTTTTTTAGCAAATATAATAAAATGGGCAGATTTCCC
>CAKPER010000040.1 GCA_934149245.1 uncultured Bacilli bacterium
CTCCTTAGCTCAGTTGGTAGAGCAACTGACTCTTAATCAGTGGGTCTAGGGTTCGAATCCCTAAGGGGACACCATTATGTATTTTTTTTGTATTTAGTATTGGCTTTTACTTTTAAATATGTTATAATGTTTAAGCAAGTTGTTATGGACCTGTAGCTCAGGTGGTTAGAGCGCACGCCTGATAAGCGTGAGGTCGATGGTTCAAGTCCATCCAGGTCCACCATTTTGGCCAGTTGGTGAAGCGGCTTAACACACTGCCCTTTCACGGCAGCATTCACGGATTCGAATTCCGTACTGGTCACCATTTGAATTTTCAAGAACATTTTGTTCTTTTTTTCTTAAAATGTTGATAAGGACATGATTGTATATATTACTATTTGTAGAGAGCTAATGTTTGGTGCAAATTAGTATAGTGTATATGTAGTTACTACCTTTGAGTGGGCTCGAAAGAGATTCTCGGATTTTTCCGTTATTTAATTAAGTAAAAAAAGGGATGGTACCGTCATTTTATGACTCCTTGTGGTATCATCTTTTTTTATATAGAGAGAGGATGATTTGAATGATAAATATTAAAGAAAATAGTGAATTAAATACTTTAAATCATAGTTGTGCTCATTTATTAGCACATGCAGTGAAACATTTATATCCAAATGCAAAATTTTGGGTTGGTCCTGTTATTGATGATGGATTTTATTATGATATTGATTTAGGAGATTGTTCTATTAGCGAAGATGATTTACCAAAAATCGAAAAGGAAATGAAAAAAATATCAAAAAGTAATAAGTTAATAAAGAGAATTGAATTATCTAAAGAAGAAGCTTTGGAATTATTTAAAAATGATGAATATAAAATTGATTTGATAAATAATATGTCAGATAATGAAGTTATTTCTGCATATTCTCAAGGCGATTTTATTGATTTGTGTAGAGGTCCTCATGTTGAATATACAAAATATATAAAATATTTTAAACTTCTTAGAGTTAGTGGAGCTTATTATAAGGGAGATTCTAAAAATAAAGTTCTTCAAAGAATATATGGAGTATGTTTTAAGAATGATGATGATTTGCAAAAATATTTGAATTTAATTGAAGAAAGGAAAGAAAGAGATCATAGAAAGTTAGGTAAAGAATTAGGAATATTTATGATATCTGACTTAGTTGGTAAGGGGTTACCTCTTTGGTTGCCAAATGGTACTACATTAAGAAGAATTCTACAAGAATATATAACTAATAAAGAAATTCTTTTAGGATACAAGCATGTTATAACACCATCATTAGGAAGTGTTGATTTATATAAAACAAGTGGCCATTGGGAACATTATAAAGATGATATGTTTCCTATGATGAAATTAGATGAAGAAGAATATGTATTAAGACCAATGAATTGTCCACATCATATGATTATGTATAAACGTGATTTACATTCTTATAGGGAATTACCTATTAGAATAGCTGAAATTGCTAATGATTTTAGATATGAAGCAAGTGGTGCTGTTTGTGGTATTGAAAGAACTAGAGCTTTTACACAAAATGATTCTCATATTTTTTGTACTTCATCACAAATTAAACAAGAATTTAAAAATGTAATTGATTTAATATTAGATGTTTATAAAGATTTTGGGTTTAAAGATTATAAATTTAGACTTTCTTTGAGAGATGTAAATAATAAGGAAAAATATTTTGGAAATGATGAATTATGGGAAAAGTCTGAAAATGAACTAAGAGAAGTTTTACAAGAAATAGGTGCTGATTATTATGAAGCTGATGGGGAAGCTGCTTTTTATGGACCAAAGCTGGATGTACAAGTAAAATCGGCTATTGGACATGATGTTACTTTGTCAACTGTACAGTTAGATTATCAGTTACCTGAGCGTTTTGATTTAACTTATGTTGATAATAATGGTGATAAAGTTAGACCTATTGTAATTCATAGAGCTATACTTGGTTCATTAGATAGGTTTACAGCATTTTTGCTTGAGGAGACAAAAGGAGTGTTACCTTTGTGGCTTTCACCAGTTCAAATTTCTATTATACCAGTAAATTTTGATGTTCATGGTGTTTATTGTGATGAGATAAAAGCTAAATTATTAGAAAATAATTTAAGAGTTGAAATTGATACTAGAGATGAGAAATTGAGTTATAAGATGAGAGAGGCACAAAAGAAAAAAATTCCATATATTTTAGTAATTGGTGATAAAGAAAAGGAAGCTAATATGGTTAATTATCGTGAACATGGTTCCAAGACGACTACAAGTATTAGTGTTAATGACTTTATTAATAAATTAAAAATTCAAATTCAAAATCATAAATAAAAAAAGTTAATTTTTCTTGATTAACTTTTTTTCGTATATATTTAAAATTAAACCCAATATAATTGTTGTTGTTGAATATATTATAATATTTTGTTTTAAATTTTTGAAGATTGGATAAAGAATTATCAAGATAATGTTTTTTTTATAGAATTTTAAAATATAATCTAAAATTAAGAATATAATTATTAAAGATATTCCTATCTTTATAAATATTTTCTTTAAAAATACTATGTTGTCTCTTCTTATTATTAGTGTAATAAATAAAGTGATAGTTATAATTAACAATATTAAATTTATAGTTGGGTTGAAAATGTTTCTTAAATTAATCATTTTTTATTTGGACTCCAATCTCCTATGTTGGTTGTATATATTGTTTGAATAATGTAATCAGTATTATTTTTTGTGTAATTAATTGCTTCTTTTTTGTCTTTTTCACTTAAAGGATAATTAATATCTGTAGTTACTTTATCGATATTGTCTTCAACAAGTTTTATAATTCTTTCACTTGAATACTTTACATTTTCGTTACCTGTTAAATTATATTCGTATATGCTGTTTACTAGATCTGTTATTATCTCATTTACATAATCGAGTTCTAGTCCTTTTTTTACTTCTTCTTCACTTAAACCTGTTAATTTTACTATTGTTTTAAATATTTCTGTATAACTGTTATCTTCATTGTAAATTAGTCCAGTTTTAACCAAATTTTTTGCAGCTGTTTTTATTTGTTTTTTTGAAATTGATTCATTAATTGAAGTATAAAGTATTGTTGTTGTTAATAATATTGTAAAAATTGTTAGTAATGTTTTGTTTTTTTGCATCATATCACCATTAATATTATGTTAAATTTTTATTGAATATATAATACTTTTAAATAATTTATTAATTTTTTTGTAAAAAAATATAAATTATGATAAAATAATTTAAGAGTTAAGGAAAGAGGTGCTATAATGATTGATAGATTGGAAGCAACTTTAAAAAGATACAATGAAATTAATGATGAATTATCTAATCCTAATGTTTTTAGTGATATAAAAAAAATGACAGAGCTTTCTAAGGAAAAGAATAGATTAGAAGAGCTTGTTAGTACTTATTCTGAATATAAAAATGTGTTAAAAGGAATTGAAGAGGATAAAGATTTAATTCATGATGAAGAACTTGGGGAAATGGCTAGAGAAGAATTAAGTAGTTTGGAAGAAGAAAAGAAAAATATAGAGGAAAAGCTTAAAATTTTATTGATACCACATGATCCTAATGATGAAAAAAATGTTGTTGTAGAAATAAAAGGTGCTGCTGGTGGTGATGAAGCTAATATTTTTGCTGGTGATTTATTTGATATGTATCAGAAATATGCGAATAGTCAAGGTTGGAAAATAGAAATAGTTAATAGCGAAAGTGGTTCTGCTGGTGGTTTTACTAATATTGAATTTTTAGTTAAGGGAGAAAATGTTTATTCTAAATTGAAGTATGAAAGTGGAGCTCATCGTGTACAGAGAGTACCAGCAACCGAAAGTCAAGGGCGTGTGCATACATCAACAGCAACAGTTTTAGTTATGCCTGAGGCTGAAGAATTTGATTTTGAACTAGATTTAAATGAAGTAAGAATTGATATTACAAGAAGTAGTGGTTGTGGTGGTCAAGGTGTAAATACAACTGATAGTGCTGTTAGATTGACACATATTCCTACAGGTATTATTGTTTATTCACAGGTTGAAAGAAGTCAGATAAAGAATAAAGAATTAGCATTTAAAATCTTAAAAACGAGGTTATATAATTTAAAATTAAAAGAAAAAGAAGAAGCTGAAGGCGAGGAAAGAAGAAGTAAAATAGGTACTGGTGATAGAAGTGAAAAAATAAGAACTTATAATTATCCACAAAATAGACTTACTGATCATAGAATTGGTTTTACTTCAATGAATCTTGATAGAATTATGGATGGAGAATTAGAAGTAGTAATAGAGGCTTTAATTAATGAAGATCAGAAGAGAAAATTAGAAGGTAGTGTCTAATATAAATATTTTTGGAGATAATTATGAATGAGAAAATTGAATATTTGAAAAAATATTTAAATAATAAGGATATGGATGTTGCTGTTAAAGAACTAGAAAGTGGGGTTCCAGTACAATATATAGTTGGAAATGTTGATTTTTATGGTTATATATTTGATGTTAATCAAAATGTTTTAATTCCTAGATTTGAAACGGAATTATTGGTAGATAAGACAATAAATTATATTAAAAATTTTTTTGATAGTGATATAAATATATTGGATATAGGGACAGGTAGTGGATGTATTGCAATTACATTATCTAAAGAATTAAAATTAAAAGTAGATGCTGTTGATATTTCTAAAGATGCATTATGTGTTGCTAGTAATAATGCAAAGAAGTTGGGAGCAGATGTAGATTTTTCTTATAGTGATATTTTTAGTAATGTTAATGAAAGTTATAATGTTATTATAAGTAATCCTCCGTATATTAGGTATGATGAAGAAATAGATGATATAGTTAGAGATAATGAACCTAATATAGCTTTGTTTGCTAGTGATGATGGTTTGTATTTTTATGAAAATATACTTAAGGATTGTAGAAAACATTTAAAAGCTAAATTTTTGATGGCATTTGAAATTGGAATTATGCAAGGAGAGGCTGTTAAAGAGATAGCAATTAAATATTTGGGAAATGATGTAAATATTAAGATTGAAAAAGATTATTCTAATAGAGATAGATATGTTTTTATATCAAATTTGTATTAGGATTTTTTTTGATTAGGTGTTATAATTAGGATAATGGTGGTGATAGTTATGAAGAGATATGAACCAGAATATGATAAAGGACTTACTAGAGAACAAGTTAAAGAGAGAATAGATAATAATTTAGTTAATTATAATGATGCTCCACCTACTAAAACAGTAAAACAGATTATAATGAGTAATTTTTTTACTTATTTTAACTTTATAAATCTTGTTTTAGGTGGAGCAATAATGGCTGCTGGTATATATGGTGGTGAAATATTTGAATCTCTTAAAAATTGTACTTTTATGGGAGTTATAATTTTTAATAGTATTATAAGTATTGTCCAGGAAGTTATTAGTAAAAAGACGATTGATAAATTAAGTGTGCTTGCTGCTAGTAAGGTTACTACTATAAGAGATGGTGAGGAAGTAGAGCTTGGTATTGAAGAAATTGTTTTGGATGATGTTATTAAATTTGAGCTTGGTGATCAAGTTGTTACTGATTCAGTGCTTTTGAATGGAGATGTAGAAGTTAATGAATCTTTTTTAACAGGTGAGGTTGATCCAATTCCTAAACATGTTGGGGATACAATTTTGTCTGGTTCTTTTATAGTTAGTGGTATGGCTTATGCTAGAGTAGATCATATTGGTAAGGATAATTATATTTCTAAAATTAGTAGTGAGGCTAAATATAATAAAAAAGTTAATTCTGTTATTATGAGTTCTTTTGAGAAAATTTTAAAAGTGTTGTCTGTTGTAATTGTACCAGTTGGAGTAATGTTACTTGTTAATCAATTGAAAGTTACAAATTATGATATTACGGCTTCTATTTTTAATACTGTTGGAGCTTTAATTGGAATGATTCCAGAAGGTTTATTGCTTCTTACTAGTTCTGTTATGGCTGTTAGTGTTGTTAGATTGGCTAAATATAATGTATTGGTACAACAGTTATATTGTATTGAAACTTTGGCAAGAGTTGATGTTATATGTTTAGATAAGACAGGAACTATAACAGAGGGAGCTATGGAACTTGTTGATGTTGTTTCTGAAGATTCATATACAAGTAATGATGTAGATGAGATATTGTCTAATATTGCCTTTTCTTTTGATAATAGTAATGCAACTTTAGATGCGATTCGTGATAAGTATAAAGAAAAAGGTAAATGGGAGGTAGATGATAAATTAGAGTTTTCTTCTTCTAGAAAATATTCTGCTGTTAGTTTTCATGATAAGGGAACATATTATTTAGGAGCTCCAGAATTTGTTTTAAAAGATAAATTTAATGATTATAGAGAAAAAGTAGAAGGATATAGTGATTATAGAGTTTTAGTTTTAGCATATAGTAAGAGTGCAATAGATAAAAAAAATACTGATTTGAAGGTTATTGCGTTTTTGTTAATTCAGGATAAGATTAGGAAAGAAGCACCTGATACTTTGAAATATTTTAAAGAACAGGGTGTTAAAGTAAAAATAATTAGTGGTGATAATTTTGTTACTGTTTGTAATATTGCTAAGAGAGCAGGAATTAGTGATGCTAAGGGAATGGATGCGACTTTACTTAATGATAATAATATAGAAGAGTCTTTAGAAAAGTATGATGTTTTTGGAAGAGTTACACCAGAACAAAAGAAGAAGATAGTTGAAACATTACAAAAAAATGGTCATACGGTTGCTATGACAGGTGATGGTGTTAATGATGTTCTTGCTTTAAAGAAATCTGATTGTAGTATTGCTATGGCAAGTGGTAGTGATGCTGCTAAGAATGTTAGTCAGTTAGTGCTTTTGGATTCTAATTTTGCTTCTATGCCTAAAGTTGTTGCTGAGGGAAGAAGAACTATAAATAATGTAGAAAGATCGGCGTCTTTGTTACTTATAAAAACTATTTTTACAGCAATATTAGTTGTTATTTGTATTTTTATGAAAAGTGAGTACTTTTATTTGCCGATTCATCTTAGTTTGATTACTGCTTGTACTATTAGTGTACCGTCATTTATATTAGCATTAGAGCCTAATCATGAGAGAGTAAAAGGAAATTTTATGCTTAAAGTTATAAGTAAAAGTTTTCCGCCTGCTTTGACAGTTGTATTTAATGTTGTAATGATTGTTTTATATAAAAATCATTTTGCTATAAGTGAGAATATTACATCTACTTTAATTGTTATGATGACTGCTACTACTGGTTTTATATTTTTATATAGAATATGTAGACCATTTAATTTACTTAGAGGGACTTTGTTTGTAAGTTTAGTTGGTGTGTTTGTGTATATGATTTTATATCATTTTACTTTCTTTGATTTAAGCAAAATAAATTCTGGTACTATGCTTTTATATGTTGTATTTGCAATATGTAGTGTTTATATATTTGATAAATTGAATTTACTTGTTGGTCTGATATTGGATAAATTTGACAAAAGTAGTGTAAGAGATAAATAGTTTTTTAGATAAGTTATGATAAAAATGAAAATGGAGGAGAGATGAAAGCTTTAATTACTGGAGCTAGTAGTGGTATAGGATACAGTATGGCTAAATATTTGGATAGTTTAGGATACGATCTTGTATTGGTTGCTAGAAATAAGGATAAACTTGAGAGTATTAGTAAAACGTTAAAAAATAATGTTCAGATTATGTGTATGGATTTGACTATTACAGATAATTGTATAGAATTATATAATAATGTAAAGAATGTAGACTTACTTATAAATAATGCTGGATTTGGATTATTTGGCGAATTTAATGATACAAATTTGGAAAAAGAATTAGAAATGATTGATTTGAATATCAAAGCTTTGCATATTTTGACTAAGTTGTATTTGAAAGATATGATAGATAGAGATAAAGGTAATATTTTAAATGTTGCTAGTATAGCTGGTTTTATGCCGGGACCACTACTTGATACTTATTATGCAACAAAAGGTTATGTTGTTAGGTTGAGTCAAGGGATTAGAGAAGAATTAAGAAGAAAGAAGTCTAATGTTAGGATTAGTATTTTATGTCCAGGTCCTGTTGAGACTAATTTTGATAATGTTGCAGGTGTTAAGTTTAGTTTAAAAGGAATGAATAGTGATTATGTTGCTAAATATGCGATTGATAAGATGATTAAGGGGAAGTTTATAATTATTCCTGGATTTAGTATAAAATGTTTGAAGTTTGTTTCTAAGATTGTTCCGGATTGTTTATTAGTGAGATTTGTTTTTAGGGCTCAGAAGAAGAAATGTTGAAGAATAATAAAAAGAATTATGTATTTATAGGACTTGTAAATTCTATGGTTATACGTAATTCTTTTTTGTATTATTCCCAAGTATCAGCATATTCTTTAGGGGTAGTATATAGTTTTCTAATAGAATCGGCATTTTTTAATTGAAAGTGTGGCGGATCTTCAAATTGCCAATTTCCACCCCAGTCTAATCCAACTTTCTCTCCAATTTCACCAACTTTTTTTTCGAGATTTTCGTTTAAATTGTCGTTATCAATTATATTTCCATTTTGGTCATATATTTTTACATCAAATGCTGTTCCCCATTGGTGATTTGATGTATAATCATACCCTGTAGCATTAGTTACAGTACTAATTAATTTTTTAATTCCATCTTGTTCTTTGATATTGAAAATTTCTCTAACCTTTTCACTTTCTTGACTAGTATCTAACATTTCTCTTATGATTTTAATATCTTTTTCGGATATACTTGTTTTGTTTGCAATTTCAGTTATTGATTTGTTATCTTTTAAGTCTTTTGAAATATTTTCTATTGTTTCTGTATTTTGGTTAAAACAATTTGCTATATTTTCTGTAGTAGTATCTTTTATTTCCATATAATATATTTTTCTAAAAGTTTCTTCGTTAACTTTTAATTTTTTACTTAATGTTGCGAAATTTATTTCGTTGCCGTTATTAATTTCGTTGTTAATTTCATTAATAATTTTTTTTGCTGTAAGTTTGTCTGTATCAGTTAAATTAGCTATAACTTCTGCTTTTAACATGCATTTTAGTTCAATTATTGTATTTTTATCAATTTTAGTTGCTGTTGATATATAATCAATATCGTTTCCTTCTATTATTAAATTTTTAATTTGATTTATTGTGTCATTACTTATACCTGTTAATGTTGACATTTCTGAAGTAGTTGTGCCACCATTTTTTAAGTAGTCTATTAAATATATGTCGTTTTTATGTATGTTTAATTTTTTGGATATTTCATCGTAATTAGTTTCGTTGTCAATCATATCTCTTACTTGTATGATTGTTTCTTTGCTGATATTTAATATTTCACTGGATTCCTGAGCACATTTTTTTTTGCCTAACATTTCTTTTATTATTTTTATTTTGTTTATTTCTTCTTTGGTTAGTTCGTTGCCGTTTTGATCTTTTGTTCTTCCTATGGCATATAAATCATCTTGTTCTTGTTCTCCTCTTGTTGAATATGCTACTTCTACTTTTATACCTTCTTCTTTGCATTTTTTTATTAATTTTTGTTTTTTTTCTTCTAGTTCAGGTGACATCTTATTTAGCTTTATTTTACCGTTTTGGCTAATCGTATAATTGTCTGATTTTGTATTATCATTTGAAAAATCTAACTCTTCTATATTGGAATTATTTTTTTTATT
>CAKPER010000041.1 GCA_934149245.1 uncultured Bacilli bacterium
TACTGTATGAATATTCTAAAGTATTCTTTATGTATTTAGAATATTTTCTCAATGTATTTAATGTGGTTTGAAGTTGCTTAGAAATATCTTTATATTTTTGATTAATAACTTGACTAAAACCTTCATAATCTCGATGTTGTAAATGATACAAAATATCTTGATATAAATCATATGAATTTTCAAAGAACTTATCTTTACTCAACAAATAATCGACAACGTCTACTTCTGTCATTAAACTTTTAAAGCATCTAAATTTTTTCCAAGAACTAGTATCTAAATCAAATCTTGATTTTAAAATTAATCTCCAATATCTTTTAAATTTAGTACTGTCTTCTTTATTTTGTCTCATTACATTAATTCTAGTTTTATTTAAACTTTTTGTAAGCAACTGAACTATATGAAATAAGTCTATTATTATTTTAGCATTTGGAAACCATTTTTTGATTAAATTAATATATGGACTGTACATATCCATAACAACAAATTTAACTCTCTTTCTTGCTTTTTCAGTATAATGAGAAAAATATTTATCTAAATTATTAGTTGTTCTGTCTAATACTAAATCGATAGTTTTTCCATTTCTAGCATTACAAATATTAAAAGCATATGTTCTCTTTTTAAAAGTGAATTCATCAATACAAATCGCTTTAGGTAAAAATGTCTTATAAACAGTATCATTATAAAATACACTATCAAAAACTTTTTGAACCGTATTATCTGAAACATTATAAAGTTTAGCAATTAAACTTTTAGACATCATTTCCTTAGCACAATTTAAAATAGCAAGTTTAACATTATTGCTTATTCTACATCCAAAATTAATAATATTAGATTGAGCAGTAAATTTTTTATTACAATTTTTACATTTATAAATTTGCTTATTTAGTTCTAGATAAGAAGTCATTTCAGATATTTTATTAATTTTAATTAAACACTTATCTATACCTTTTTTGATGATTGTTTTTTCATTTATACAACCACATTTAGGACAAAATTCATAATTGTTAAATAAATATCCTTTAATAATGAAACATTTTTTTTTGATTGTTCTGCTTTCAAAAAAATTTTCATCAAAAATTAGATTATCTTCTTTAAAATTTAGTAATTTTGTTATAGAATTAGATAAAGACATCGACAACACCTCGTACTTTGTATTTTTTTGTTATATAAACATTGTACCAAAGAAGTGTGTCAATGTCTTTTTATTTATCAAAAAAATTAGCTCAATTATTTTGAACTAATTTTTTCTAGGTCCACCGAATTTCGAAGAACCGCTTTTTATTTATAATTTTGTTATTTTTGGTATAATCTTTTATTTCTTTAATAGCATCAAAAATCAATATTCTTTATAAAAACTATTTTCATAGCCTGCTAAAATATATTATATATATTAATTACATTGATAATTTTCTGGATCAACATCAACATTTTCTAATTTGAGTTCATCTTTGAAAGTATCTTTAAATACAACTAATTCTTTTTTTATAACATCAGGATATACAGCTTTAGTAAATCTAATAGCATCATATATATTTTTAAAATTAACTGTTTGTCTATTTTCATATACAGCATTTGAAAACATTTGTCTAAGTAAAACTAAAGCAATATCGGGATATCTAGAAGACACTTCGTATACTCTTTTAAATTCACTAGTCATATTAACTATAAACCTCATTATTTCTTCTTTCTGAAAATCTGTATAAGCTAGTTTTACGCCTGTTTGATATTCTATCTTTGGAAGTGTTCTAAGTAATATTTGCACACATTGATCCATTGTTGGCTCAGCAACATCTACTTTATCAAATCTTCTCATAAATGCTTTGTCTCTTAATATGTAGGTCTCATATTCATATGTGGTTGTTGCTCCTATTATTTTTATAGTTCCCCTACTTAATCCTTCTTTAAACATATTAGCAAGATCAAGTCTTCCATCACCAATTAAAGTGTGAATTTCATCTATGAAGAGCATTACTTTATCTATTTGTTGTAGTTCTTGTACTAATCTAAATACTCTATTATCACCATCACCGTCATTTCCAAGTAAAGCAGTTGTATTAATTCTATAAATTTTAAAGCCTTTCAATATATTTGGAACTAAATTTTTTTGAATTCTATATGCTAGTCCTTCTACTATTGCTGTTTTACCTATACCAGGTTTACCAACTAATATTGCAGATTTTTCTGGTGTTAATAAAACCAAAATTAAATTTTTTATTTCTTCATCTCTTGCTATAGCTGGATCGGTGATGTAAGTATTGCTAGTCATTTCATCAGCATATCTTGCAAGTATACTATTATTATCCACGTTACCACTCCTATCTAGCCACTAAAATAATTATCATTCCCCATAAAAAGCATGTCAACATTGCTCCAGCTAAAAAGCAAGCATCAGCAAAGCCACCATTAGTTCTAATTTTCTCGTCATAATAGAACTCGTACTTTTTATGTTCATCTTTTGGCATTTGATTATTTTTTATTTCAACTGGTAATTTTTCTTTATCTATAAATTTCATATTTCAATAAAACTCCTCCAATTTTTTTAATAAATCTTCATCTTTTATCTCAGATAGTATTTTTTTAAAATTTACAGCTTTTTTATATAAATTAAGTTTATCTTCATAAAAAATAAGTTTTTCTGAAACAGTAGTAATTACTTTATGTATAGCATTCCTACTTATACCTATATTATCACTTATTTCGCCCAATGACAAGTTATTAAAATAGTAATCTTCAAAATATCTTTTCTGTTTGTCATTAAACAATTCTCCGTAATAATCATATAAAATTATAATATAATCTCTATATTCCATATTTACAAATCCTTAAATAGTCCATATATGTATTTTTCTATATCGAATTTTTCTAAATCATCAATTCCTTCTCCAAGGCCAACATATTTTACCGGGATTTTTACATTATCCTTTATGGCTAGTACAATTCCACCTTTAGCAGTACCATCTAATTTTGTTAATACAATACCAGTTATATCAGTAATTTCTTTAAAAGCCTTGGCTTGAATAACACCATTTTGGCCAGTTGTTGCATCTATAACTAATAATGTCTCATGTGGTGCCGTTGGTATGATTTTTTTTATTACCCGATTAATTTTTTCTAGTTCTCTCATTAAATTTTCTTTATTTTGTAGTCTGCCAGCTGTATCTATAAGAACAACATCATAGTTTTCAGCATTAGCTTTTTCTAGTGCATCATACATAACAGCAGAAGGATCTTTCGAACTAGATTTTATAACATATGCACCTGTTTTATCACCCCACTGCTCTATTTGTTCTATAGCACCTGCTCTAAAGGTATCTCCTGCTACTAACATTACTTTTTTATTATCACTTATTAATTTAGCAGCTAACTTTCCTATAGTAGTAGTTTTTCCTACACCATTAACTCCCACAAATAAAATAACAGTTGGTCCATCATTATTATAATGAATTTTATCATCAATAATATCATCAGAAACATACATAATAAATAACTCATCTATAATAATATCTTTAAGATAATTACTATCAACTATTTTTTCTGTTTTTACTCTATTTTTTAACATATCAACAAATTTAACAACTGTATCTATTCCAATATCGGCCATAATTAATATGTCTTCCAACTCTTCAAAATAATCATCACTTATATTCTTGTATTTTTTACTTAAATTAGATAATTGAGAAATAAATTCTTTACGTGTTTTTTCTAAACCTTTATCATATTTTTCTACATCTTGTGCATCACTTTTACTGAATACACTTTTTATTTTATCAAATAGTCCCATTATTACACTCTCCTATATAGATTATATCATAAAAACAAAAAAAGTAGTTAAAAGCTACTATAATTTATTTTTTATCTTCTTTTTTTGCTTGCTTTTTATCTTTCTTTAGTGAAATATCATAAACTTCTCTAACTTTATCTTCAATTTCCATTAAAATATTTGGATTATTTTTAAGAAATAACTTACTATTTTCTTTACCTTGTCCAATCTTATTTCCATTATATGAGTACCAAGCACCACTTTTGTCAATAATATCAGCCTCTACTGCTAAATCAATCAATTCACCTTCGTGACTAACTCCATGACCATACATTATATCAACAATAGCTGTTTTAAATGGTGGAGCTACTTTATTTTTAACTACTTTTATTTTAGTAGAATTACCAATAACATCAGTTCCTTGTTTTATTTGTTCACCACGTCTAATATCTAATCTCACTGATGAGTAATACTTTAAGGCTTTACCTCCTGGAGTAGTTTCAGGATTTCCAAACATCACCCCAACTTTTTCTCTTAATTGATTAATAAATATTACAATAGTATTAGTTTTATTTATAGTACCTGATAGTTTTCTTAAAGCCTGAGACATTAACCTAGCTTGTAGCCCAACATGACTATCTCCCATTTCTCCATCTATTTCAGCTTGAGGAACTAGTGCTGCTACTGAATCAATTACAACTATGCTAACAGCCTCACTTCTAACTAAAGTGTCACAAATCTCCAAAGCTTGCTCGCCTGTATCAGGTTGAGAAAGTAATAATTCATCTATATCGACACCTAATGCCTCAGCATAAACTGGATCTAGAGAATGTTCTGCATCGATAAAAGCTGCTCTTCCTCCATCTTTTTGCACTTCTGCTATAGCATGCAAAGCAATAGTTGTTTTACCTGATGATTCAGGGCCATATATTTCAATAATTCTTCCCTTAGGATATCCACCAACACCAAGGGCAATATCTAATGCTAAAGAGCCACTTCTAGATACTTCTACTTTTACCTTTTCTTGCTCCCCTAACTTCATAATAGCTCCTTTACCAAATTGTTTTTCTATATCAGCTATTACTTGAGCTAATGCCTTATCTTTTTCTAATATTTTATTCATGTTAAAACCATCCCTTCACTATACTCACTGTATAATGAAATTATAATACATGAATATTTTTTTGTCAATAGTTTTTCGTACAAATGTTCGCTGTATTTATTTGTGGTAAGTCTCATTATTTAAAATTTTAAATCCTCTATATATTTGCTCCAATAAAATAACTCTAAATAATTGATGAGGAAAAGTCATCTTAGAAAAAGATAGTTTATAGTTTGATATTTTTTTTATTTCATCATGTAAACCATCTGAACCACCAATTATAAACGTAATATGAGAATTAAACATTAAATTTTTATCTAAAAAACTAGAAAAAGCAACAGAATCAATCTCGTTGCCATCAATTTCTAAAGTAACTATATATGATTTTTTATCTATTTTTTTAAGAAGAAGTTCCTTTTCATTTTCTTTATTACTATCACTAACTTCTTCAATAATAACTTTATGATATTTAGTTAGTCTTTTCATGTACTCAGCAATAGCATCTCTATAAAATTGTTCTTTAATTTTACCAACACACAAAATTTTTATCATACTTCAATTAACTCCGTTTCTTCATTTTGTTTAGCTATTATTATTTCAGGCCCTAGATTTTCTTCATCTTTAAGTCTTTTAACTAAAGTTTCATATGCTAATTTTTCTGTATTATTCTTTTCAGATAAATGAGCTAAAATAATATGCTTAGTTTTATTCCCCATAAATGTTGATAAATATCTAGCTGAATCATAATTAGATAAATGTCCTTTATCTCCTAATATTCTCTGTCTAAGTTTAAAAGGATATGGACCATTATTTAGCATTTCTATATCATGATTAGATTCCATTATATATAAATCTTTATTTTTTAATTTTGGAAAATATTTTTCATTTATATATCCTGTATCAGTTATGTATGCTAAAGATTTATCACTTCCATTTATAATATATCCAACAGAATCTGGAGCATCATGAGAAGTCTTTACAACATCAACATGAATGTCTCCAATTGTTAATTCATTTTTATCTATCAAATAATAATTATCAATGTAATCAAGTTCATTTAATATTCCTTTGGTTGCATAAATAACAGGATTATATTTTTTTGAAAACACTTTAAGCCCCTTTATATGATCAACGTGAGTATGAGTAATAAGTATAGCATCTATTTTATTTGGGTCGATCCTCATTTCTTTCAATTTATCTGCAACATACTTACAACTATTTCCAATATCTATTAATATTTTAGTATTTTCATACTCAATATAAGTAGTATTACCACTACTACCTGAAGATAAAACTTTTACTCTCATTTATATAAAGTTAGAGGATCGAAAGGCTTTCCACCACTTAATGGGTTTCCACGTGATGCTGCAAAGTGCAAATGCGTACCACTATAAGGACTTGACTTGCTAGGTGCTGGATATACTTCTCCAGTATTTCCCATAGTAGCAATTTTTTGACCTCTTGATACGGTTTGACCTTCTTTTACTAAAATAGTAGATAAATGCATATAATATGTATAATAATTGGCATTATTATGATTAATTAAAATATAATTTCCTCGTCTTCCATTGCAAGAAGAATTACCTGCTGTACAACCACCAACTGCTGCAACAACAGTTCCATTATTAGCAGCATATATAGAAGAGCCATAACCAGGACCATATATATCAACAGCAGCATGCATAGATCCCCAACGATAACCAAAATAAGTAGTAATTGTATATGGGTTATCTGTAGGCCATGCCCAATATGATAAATCTGCAACATTAGGTATTTCTTTATCACCTTTAACAATAACTTTATTTATAGTTGGTTTTAATTCTGTAGAACTAAGAGTAACAGTATCAGATAATTGACCATTAATATACTGATACTCACGACTTACTCTATATAAACCTTTTTCTCCTTCTTGAGAAACATATTCTGTTCCTTGAAGTTCATTTTCATCATATTTTATATCTACTCCAAAATTTCTTTCTTCATCACTAACATCATTAACTTCTACTACAACATTTACAATTGGAGCAATTAAGCCAACATTAACTTCTTGTCCAGTATATAAAAGAGTGTTTTCACTATTAAACTGTGAGTTTGCTAGCATAAACTCTTGAATACTTAACTTATTTGTATTAGCAACTGTTTCTATAGTATCTCCATCTTGAACAATATATGTGTTTTGCTTTTTGGTAGTACCGTATAGCATATATTTTGCTAATGTCGAAGACTTAGTGTATATATCTTCATCAATAGAAATATAACTATTTTTATAAGTTATCTTTTCATCTATATCTATATTCTTAATAATATTTCCTGTATCTGTTATTTTTTTCTGACTATTATTCATATAATTATTATAATCATCTTTATCAACAAAAGACTTAACCAAAGACTCTAGAGCATCATCAAATATTTTCTTACTTAAAGTATATATTTTTTTTGGTTTGCTTTTTTTATCTTTACTATTTATTGTAATAACAGTACCCTTTATTGTAAATTGTTTAACTTTAGTTAATTTATTATATATTTTTTCGTTTGATTCTATATTATTATCATAAGTTATAACTTTTTTTATTACAACTCCATTAGGCATATATACTTTATTAACGCCATATTTTCTTTTAATAGTATTTTCTTTTTTATTGATGTATTCTTCAAAAGAATTCTTGTCTTCAATTGTTCCTATAATATCTCCATCCAAGTAAACATTATATACAGTTTTAGGATTACTATTGTTATTATGAGTAAATCCTAAGGCTACAACTAAAACAAGGATTAAAAGTATTGATATATAATAAGATATTTTAAAGCCATTATTTAGCACTAGAACCACCTTCTTTTTTAATCGACAAGAATGTCGATGTTTTCTTTTTAAATAACATATCAATTGTTGCGATTGGACCGTTACGATGTTTTAATATAATCAATTGTATTGGAACTGGTAGATTATCATCAACTGGTGTCTCAACTTGGGGTGCATGTAGTGCTGCTACTATATCAGCATCTTGCTCTATAGAGCCAGATTCCCTTAAATCAGATAAAACGGGCTTTTTATCTTCACGTTTTTCAACATTTCTGGATAATTGCGACAATGCTATAACAGGAACTTCTAACTCAAGAGCCATAGTTTTTAAGTTTCTAGATATTTCTGATACTTCTTGTTGTCTCGAATTAGAATATCTAGAGGAAGAATCTATTAATTGTAAATAGTCAATTATGACTAAACCTAAGCCTTCACCCATAGTAGATAGTCGTCTACATTTAGCTTTAATTTCACCAGCAGTAATTCCTCCTGCATCGTGGAAATAAATATTTGTATCAGCAAGTTGACTAACTGCTTCATTAACTCGTCTCCAGTCCTCATTTTCAAGTCTACCAGTTTGTAATTTTTTGTTATCAATTTGACCTAATGAACTTATCATTCTCATTATTAATTGCTCTGCTGGCATTTCCAATGAAAATATTGCTATATTTTTTTTAGTACTTTTAGCAGCAGCACAAGCTATATTTAAGGCAAAGGCTGTTTTACCAACGGCAGGACGAGCGGCAACTATTACTAATTGAGTAGGACTAAAGCCATTAGTTAAATTATCTAAATCAACTAATCCTGTAGTAAGTCCTGTAACTCCGCCTTTATTTTTTGCAAGAACTTCCAAATCATTTTGTGCTTTATCTAATACTTCTCTAACAGTTCTAAATTCAGAAGTTTTCCTTGATTTTGAGACATTTAAAATGTTTTTTTCAGCATTTTCAACAAAATCATTTACTTTAATATCTGGACTGTTAGCATCAGTGATAATATTAGTTGCAACTTCTATCATTTTTCGCAATGTAAATTTTTCTAAAACGGTATCTATGTAATAAGAAATATTAGCTCCTGTTGCTACAGTATTAATAACATTATTTAAATACTCAACACCACCTATTTGAACTAAGTATCCTTTATTCATAGCTTCAGCTGTAACAGTAGTAGCATCAATAGGTTTTTTAGCAAAATATAAATCTTGAACTACCTCAAATATTTTACTATGACTGTCTAAATAAAAAGCTTCCTTAGAAACTTCTTCACAAGCTTTTTGTAATGCATTAAAAGAATAAAACATTGAACCTAGCAATGCTTTTTCAGCTTCAATATTATTTGGTAATCCACTATTATTCATTATAACACCTACTTCTCAACTAATTGTATTTTTAAATTACAAATAACCCCTTTATATAAATTAAGCGAAACTAAATGTACACCTAAACTACTTATAGTTCCATCAATTTTTATAATTTTTTTATCAACTTTATAACCAAGTTTTAATAATTCTTCATGTATTTGTTTGCTACTAATAGAGCCAAAAACTTTTCCGTTATTACATTTTACAACAAACTTTAAAGTTATTTTTTCTAATTCTTCTTTAAGTTTTAAAGCATTACTTCTTGCTTCTTCATCTTGTTCTTTTTTTATTTTCAATTCTTTATCTAATATGCTAGCACTACCTTTGGTATACTTTACAGCATAACCATTTTTTATTAAGTAATTGATAGCATAGCCATCACTAACTTCTTTTATTTCATTAACTTTTCCTTGCTTTTTTAAATCTTTAATAAAAATAACTTTCATACTAATCACCCTTTACAAGTCTAATTATACTATAAATCATAATTTAAGTAAAGAAAAGAACTCTAGAATACTCCAAAGTTCTTCTTATTATTTATGTAATTTTCTTCCTTTTATTTTTCTAATTTTTCGTCG
>CAKPER010000042.1 GCA_934149245.1 uncultured Bacilli bacterium
GTTTCAGAAATGATTAAAATATTATTTAGTGCAGTAGGCTGTATTATAGTTATACCTATAACTGCATATATTACAACTGAATCACTAAAAAAAAATAACAACAATAATTAAGTTAATTTAAAATTATCATATAATTTCATGTGGTAATTTTTTTTTTTAGCTTTACAGTTAAGAAATAAATTATCGAATATTTTAATTATTTTTTTTAAAATTTCAAGAACAGTTTCTTTGACTTTTTCTTCAAGATTAATCATAATATTTTGATATTTTTTATTAGGATTAACTATGAATGAGCATTCTATAAAATCATCAGTAAAATTTGATATTATTTTACTTAATTTAATTTTTAATAAATTTTTTGCTTCTTTTTCTAAAAAATATGGTAATATATACACATATGAGAGCTTTCTTTACTATTTTTTGCTTATAGTAATTTTAACACGAAGTTCTCTTTTTTGTACATTCAAAACAATTTTACACTATCTGAATATTTTTTTTGTTGATTTTTCACAAATTTTTTGATATCATTTATATGGAAATTAAGATAATAAAGGAGATGATAAGAATGAATATTGGTTTTATTATCATTATGGTTATATTTATTATATTAATACTATTAGGTCTTATAACTATAGGATTTTATAATAGAATATTATTTAGAAAAAACAGAGTACGAGACAAATTTTTAGTTGTTTATAATTCTCTAAAAGAAAGAAGTAATATGATATCTAGATTAACTATTATACTCGCAAGTGGTTCTTATCATGAAGATAATTTAATTCAAGAATTAAAAGATATATCTAATTTAATACTTAATAATAATTCTGTTAATGATACTCTTCCACTTATAAATAAGTCTGATTATGTATTAAAAAAAGCTCTATCTCTAGAAAGTGTTCATGAACAATTAAAAAATAATAAAGAATATATATCATTACAAGAAGAATTTAAAAACAATCAATATAAAATTATGTATTCAATAGAAATATATAATGAAGAAGCATTAAATTATAATAATTATAAATCTAATGGTTTTAAAAAGCTAGTTAGTAAAATTTTTAAATTTGAAGATTTTAATTGTTATAAAGAAAATAACTAATTTGCTATGACTTTTAAATATAATGATGATATATATGATGTTGTTATAGTAAGAAAAAATAATAAGAATACTTATATTAGGATAAAAGATGATAATATATATGTAACTACTAATTATTTTGTAACTAATAGGGAAATTAGTAAGTTACTTTCTAAGAACCAGCAATCTATTTTTAGAATGTTAGATTTAAATAACAAAAAAAAGGAAAGAGAAGATGTTTTTTCTTTATTTGGTAAACATTATGACATTATATATGATGGCAATGTTAAGTTAGATGTTTATGAAGACAAAATATATGTGAAAGATGAAAAAGTATTTAACAAGTGGTTAGATAGCTATATTAAGAAAGTTTATACTAATCACTTACACTATTGGCATAGTAAATTTATTGAAAATATTCCAGATGTTAATCTTAAAATCAGAAAAATGAAGACTAGGTGGGGAGTATGCAATACTAAAACATATAATATTACTCTAAATTATGAATTATATCGCTATGACGTTAAATGTTTGGATTATGTTATTGTTCATGAATTATCTCATTTGCTAGAACCTAATCATTCTAAGAAATTTTGGGCTGTTGTAGAAAAATATTATCCTAACTATAAAGAAGCTAGAAAAATACTCAAAAACTAGATAGGAATAAATAATTTTTATGTTTAAAATGTACTAAATAATAGTAAAAAAAGTTGATGTTTATATTAAATTCTATATAAACTTTAATTTAAGTTTTATCTATTATTAAGGTATAACAATATTCATAAACATTATCAAAAAATAATAAAACTTGAGTTTATAGATTCTCTAAGAAAAATCTAAATAAAAAAATGTAGCTATTATTTAGCTACATAGTATAAGGAATGACGTGATAAAAATGTTAATAACTTCTGTAAATAATGAACATATTAAAGAATTAGTTAGATTAAAAGATAAAAAATATCGGAATCAAAGTGATTATTTTTTGGTTGATACAAAGCATTTAGTAATGGAAGCTTACAAAGAAGGTTTAATAAAAGAACTAATATTATATAAAGATGAAATATATCCTTTAGATGTAGATACTTTATATGTTGGCTATGATGTTTTAAAAAAATTATCTCAAACAGATAGTCCATCTAAAGTAATGGCTGTAGTAAAAAAGAAACCTGAGATTGATACCTTAGGAAATAAAATTTTAGTTCTTGATAATATTCAAGATCCTGGAAATTTAGGTTGTATAATTAGAAGTGCTGTTGCTTTTAATATAGATACAATTGTTGTTAGTACAGATACAGTTGATATATATAACCCTAAAGTTGTTAGAGCTAGTCAAGGAATGATTTTTCATATTAATATCCTAAAAAGAGATATTCATAAATTTATTCCAGTTTTAAAAAATAATGATTATAAAATAGTTGGTACGAAGGTTACTAATGGCCATGATGTTAGAGAAGCTGCTATTTATTCTCATTTTGCTCTTGTTATTGGAAATGAAGGACATGGAATTAGCAAATATATAGATGATTTATGTGATGAGTATTTATATATAAAAATGAATGAAAATTGTGAGAGTTTGAATGCTTCAGTAGCAGCCTCTATACTTTTGTATGAGATAAATAACAAATAATTTTTTTAATAAATATTGGTTGTTTGTTAACTATATTATTAAAAGAATTATGCTTTAAGTTAATTGACAGGGGATAGTTATTATTATATAATGTGGGTGTATAGTAAGATTTGTTTAAGTTAGGATGGTGGCAAGTGTGATAATGATTTTTAATTTTGATATGCTTACTTTAGTTATTTTATTTATACTTATTTGTATATATTATGCTAAAGATATTAAAATATCAGTAGAGACCAATATGTTTTTAGGAATGATGGTTGTTGCTTATATAATGCAACTTATATATATGGCTAATTTTGTTGCTATATCTACTAATGGTTTAATATGGTTATTTACTAAACTGTATTTCTGTATTACCAGCTTATTCTTTGCTTTAAGTATGGGTTATGTAATGTATACTTGTATTAAAAGTAGGTATAAAAATAAAGATAGTGTTATTGATTCTAAATGTTCAAAAGTAAAAAAAGGACTTTTAGTAGTCAATTTACTGTCATTTATAGGACTATTTTTATTGCCTATAAATATTGATGGTAGCCTAATTAGTGGTCTTGGGGTAACAATTACTTATTTTTTATGGCTTGCTTATACGGTTGTTTCAGCCTTAATTTTAATAGTTAATTCTAAAAATTTATCTAAAAATAAGTTTTGGACTTTGTTGCTGCTAATAATTGTCAGTTTTGTATTATTGATAATGGATTTTACTTTTGCTAATCTCTCAGTTATTAATTTTACGCCAGTTATTTTAATATTAATTTTATATTTAACCATAGAAAATATTTGGGTAAAAGAAAGAGAAAAGTTATTACTAGAGAGAAATTATTCCAATAAAATAAATCTTGATAAAGTTAATTTTTTGACAAATATGTCTCATGAAATAAGAACACCACTTAATACTATAGATGGTTTTAGTCAAATTATTATGGATAGTAATGATATTAAAAGTATAAAAGAAGATGCTAAAGATATTAGACTTGCTTCTCGTGAACTTATAGATATTATTAATAGTCTTATAGATATTTCTTCTATTGAAAATGGCAAGCTAGAAATAATGCAAGAAAATTATAGTGTTGATGAGATGTTTAGTAGTGTTATTGGTATTGCTTCTTCGTCACTTAAAGACAAACATGTTAAATTTGAATATAAAATAGATAAAAATATTCCGGAGGCTTTATATGGAGATCAATTAAAGATTGAACAAGTATTACTTAATGTTATAAATAATTCTATAAAGTATACTAAGAAAGGCACTATTTCTCTTACTGTAGATGCTGTTAAAGCATTATCTATGTGTCGTTTGAAAATTAAAATTCAAGATACAGGCTGTGGAATTAAAAGTGCTGATTTAGAAAATATATTTAACGGACTTGATGAACGAGATAATCGTGATGGCTGTGGTTTAGGGTTATTAGTTGGAAAGATGTTGCTTGATCTTATGGATGGTAAAATCGATATAGAAAGTACTTATGGGAAAGGTACTACAGTAAATATTATTATCGATCAAAAAATTGTTACAGATGTTGATAAGATTAAAAAAGTTAGAAAAAAAGAAATAAAACCTTTTGATAGTAAAGGTAAAAGAGTTTTAGTTGTTGATGATAATAAGCTTAATGTTAAGGTAGCATGCAAATTATTGGAAGCATATAATATTTCGGTAAAAGAAGTTTTTAGTGGTCAAGAATGTCTAGATGTACTGGATAAAGATAATATGTTTGATTTGATATTAATGGATGATTTAATGCCTGAACTTAGTGGTACAGAAACTCTTAAAATTTTGAAAAAAATAGAACGAGTAGAGGGATTTGAGGTTCCAGTTGTTGTACTTACTGCTAATGCTTTAAGTGGAGTTAAAAATAAATATTTAGATATGGGGTTTGATGATTATTTGGCTAAGCCTATTGATAGATATGAACTTGATAGAGTATTAAAGAAATTTTTACAACATAAAAATAAAAAAGATGATGAAGAGTAAATAATAATATTATTAACAAGAAATTTTAGATTATAGCCACTAATTATTAAAAAAAGTATTATAAAGTATTTTGAATTTTGAAATTTCGTTGGAGCTAACAAAAAATTTGATTAATAATAATTTGGTTTTTTTTAAAGAGTGACTTAGTTTTTAAATGTTTTAAAAAGTGGAATATGATAAAAAATATATTTAGTATTTAGATATGATTTTTAAGAAATACTAAATTTTAAAGAATCATTTTTGATAGCAATGTAGTAGCTATTATTTCTTATATATGTGTATTAATGTAACTGTAAATTATTTATTTTAATTTGCAGTTAATTTTTGGCTTTTTTTCGTAAAATATTTGTAAACTATATAGAAAAAAATATGTGTTGTTGTTATAATCATATACGAAGAGTAAAGGGAAGAGAAGAAAGTTAGAAAGGTAGATATGGTGTATGAAAAAAAATGTAAAAAAACTTTTTTGGTGTTTATTTACTATAATTCTATTTAGTGCTTTTTCTTTCGATGTTAGAGCACTAGAGATTGATGATAGTTTATTTAAGCAAGAAAAAATAAAATTAAAATTTAATAATGATGAGATTATAGTTTTTGGGAGAGTAGATGAGAAAATATTAGTTTCTGACTTTTTAGATGAATTAAATTTAGAAAGTGATACATATGAGGCTAATGTATTAGTAAATGATGAAATTGTATCCAATGAGTCATTCATTTCTAATGATATGAATTTGCAGATTGTATGTGATGATAAAACTATGTTATTTCCTTTAAAAATAAAAGGGGATGTTGATAATGATGGTATGATTAGTAAAAATGATGTAGATGAAATGTTAAACGATATTCTAGATGGTAGTGATGTTTCTTCTTTGAATGATGTAAATGAAGATGGTTTATTTGATATTAATGATGTTACTTATTTAGATAGTATTATTAATAGTAGAACTTGGAATAGTATCAAGGATGTTAGTGATGTTTTATATGAAAGTTTAGACAAACCATCTATTTCTTATGTTAATGATGAAATATTAGTCACTTATACAATACATGATTTTAATAATAATGTCTTAAATGGTATAGAGGGAAAAATTGATTATAATCATAGCTTGTTAGAGCTTTTGAGTATTGAAGTTAATAAAAAGAGTGGTCTTATTAATACTGATAATAAATTTGCTTATTTATTTGATGACTATGCTGGAGGACAAGCACTTATAACCCTTAGATTTAAAGCAATAGCTAAAGGAACAGCTTTTGTTACACTAGAGAATATAATAGCCTCTGATACAGGAGCTAAATTAAACTTAGAAAGAAATTATGCTACTACAGACATTCAAATAGAAGAGTATGGACGTGGTGGTGATGATGATAATAGTGTTATTCCACCTACAACTATTACTGAATCTGATAATGTTGGGGAAAACGTAAATTCAAATAATTATTCATCAAATATCAGTTTTTTGAGTAATAAAGTTAATGATAATTATTCTAAAACTACATTACCTAGCTATGTTAGTCTTTCGAGTAATAATTATATAAAAGACTTAAAAATAAAAGATTATAAAATAGATTTTAACAAAGATAAATTAGATTACTCAATTAAGGTTAATAATAAACTTAACAAATTAGATTTAACTGTATTACTTGATGATGATAAAGCTCGCTACGAGATTGTAGGAAACAAAAATCTAAAAGTGGGAAACAATTTAGTTTCTATAATAGTAACAGCAGAAGATGGAAGCTCTAGAACTTATACTATTAATGTTGAAAGAAAAGGTAGTAATACAAAAAAAAGTGTAAATGATAAAATTAGTAATTCTTCTAGAATTGTAATTATAATTCTTATAGTTCTTATTATTATTGGACTTATTTATGTAATATTTAAAGATGACGAGGAAGACAAATAGCACTCTTATTTTGAGTTGCTATTTTTTGTTTTAAAGAAAGTTCGATTTTGAATGATAGTTACAATAGTGAAAATAAGTACAGTGATTTTGTATTTGTTTTTCGAAAAGTTGTGTTAAATATAATGACTGATATTAAAAAAACAATAATTTATTAAATATTTATAACAATATAAAATTATAACTCATAATTTCTGAAAAATAATAAACTAAAAAATAAAAATTTAATGTTATCTGTAACAAGGCATAACAGGACTTTTCAAAAAAATTATAACAAATTATGAATTTTATTATTCTATTCTGTTATGTTAATGTTTTTATTTTTGCTATAAGCCATTATTTCAAAATTCTACCTTATGTTAATTTTTTTTGGCTTTTTATTTAGTTATGATATAATTATATATGTTTATACTGGAGGTAGAAGTGAGATATTTGGATGATATAGATGGCTTAGGACCAAAGTCTAAGGAATTGTTAGAAAAATTAAATATATATAGTGTTGAGGATTTAATTAGCTATTATCCTAGAAAGTATAATGTTATTAGAAGAACTAATATGGATAATATAGAGGATAAAGCAAAAGTCATAATAGATGGTTTAGTAGAAAATCAGCCAACTATTATAAATTTAGCGAATGGATTAAAAAAAATTATTTTTAGAATTTCTAATAAAAAAAATATTTATAATATTAGTGCATACAATAAAGTTTATTTAATTAATGAATTAAAAGGTGGTGCTGAGGTTACTATTATTGGAAAATATAACAAATTAAAAAATACTATAGTTGCTAGTGAAGTAAGAATAGGACTTTTACCAGAAAAGGTGAAGATAGAGCCTGTCTATCAACTTACTAATGGTATTAATACTAGAATGATTAATAAATTTATTAATAATGTTTTAGATAGTGATTATGTAATAGAGGATAGTATACCAAGTACGTTTTCTGATAAATATAATTTTATGAGCAAAGAAAATGCTATTATGCAAATTCATAATCCTAGTGATATTGTTTCTTATAAAAGAGCAATACAAAGATTAAAATATGAAGAATTATTTGTATATCTATTTAAAATTAAATATTTAAAAGCTTGTGTTAAAAAAAATGAGAGGGCTATTACTAGAGTGTTTGACAATAAATTAGTTGACAACTTCATTGACAATCTTGGTTATGGCTTGACATCTGATCAATTAAGTGCTGTATCAGATATTAAAGCTGACTTGACATCGACAAAGAGAATGAATAGACTTGTACAAGGGGATGTTGGTAGTGGTAAAACTATAGTGGCCATGATAGCCTGTTACATAAATTATTTATCTGGTTATCAAACAGCTTTAATGGTACCAACGGAAATATTAGCAAAACAACATTATGAAGATGCACTAAAATTATTTGAAAATACTGATATGAAGATTTGTTTACTTACTTCTTCTATCAAAAAAAGTGAAAAAAATAAATTATATAAACAAATTAAAGAAGGAACTATTGATTTTATTATTGGGACACAATCACTAATTCAAGAAGAACTTACTTATAACAATTTAGGTCTTATCATTACAGATGAGCAACATAGGTTTGGTGTTAGACAAAGAGAAATTTTAAAAGATAAAGGTGAATACCCTGATATTTTATCTTTAAGTGCAACTCCAATTCCTAGAACTTATGCTTTGGGAATATATGGTGATATTGATATATCAAATATTAAGACAAAACCTGTTGGAAGAAGAGATATTATAACTTATTTCAAAAAAAACAGCGAGATATATGATGTATTGGAAATGATGAAAAAAGAAATTGATAAAGGACATCAAATATATGTTATAGCTCCTTCAATTATAGATAGTGATGAAAAAGCTATTGATAATGTTGTAAAGTTGGAAGATAAGATGAACTTAGCATTTGGAAAAATAAGTAAAATAGGTTCTGTTCATGGAAAAATGTTGTCACAGGATAAAGAAAAGGTTATGCAAAAGTTTGAATGTGGAGATATAAATATTCTAATTTCTACTACTGTTATCGAGGTAGGTGTAAATGTTCCTAATGCCTCAATGATAGTTATATTTAATGCTAATAATTTTGGGCTTTCTACTTTACATCAACTAAGAGGTAGAGTAGGAAGAGGTAACATTCAAAGCTATTGTATTTTACTTTCTGAAAAACCTAGTGATAGATTAAAAATGTTAGAGAAATGTAATGACGGTTTTGAGATAAGCGAGTACGATTTCGTTACGAGAGGTGAAGGTGACTTATTTGGAATTAGACAAAGTGGCGATATTGATTTTAAATTAGTTAATGTAAAGAAAGATTATGATTTTTTACTTAGAGTTAAAAAAGATGTAGAGGAGTTTACAGAAGAGTGTCAATCTTATGACATGTGGTATAAAGTAGGAAAAAGCCTTAATATTATTGATGATTAACACTAATGATTTACACTTTTTGTATGTAAAAATGTAAAATTTTTGATAAACACTTGATTTTTAAAAGATAATATATTATCATTAGTATGACATAAGAGATTATGTCCACTCGCTACGGAATAAAGTGTAGGAGTGTATTCAACCAAAACCCCCTGAAGAGGCCGTAAGGCCTCATTTTTGTTTGTAAAGCCTTTATTTATAAGGATTTATGATTTTGAAAAAATTTTAAGGCCACATGAAAAGCCACTTTTTATGAATTTTTATAAAAATAGCTGGTTAAAGTATCTAATTATTTATGAAGTTAGATACTCTTTTTTTTGTTTTTTTAGAGTCGAGGGGTGATAAATAATGAAAGAGTTTACAGTATTTAAACCAGGTACTTTTACTGTTATGCCTAATACTCATCTAATGGATAAAACATTATCACTTAAAGCAGTTGGATTATTATCAAAAATGTTAAATCTTCCTGATGATTGGGATTACTCTCTAAAAGGTTAGTGTAAAGAGTTTTGTGGCAAAAAGTTAAATTTTTTAAGAAATTAGTTAAATAAAATTAATTTCTTCTTTTT
>CAKPER010000043.1 GCA_934149245.1 uncultured Bacilli bacterium
ATCAGTTGGTGGAGTAGGAGCTATTACTACAGTAGAAGTTTTAAATAATGTTTATAAGGCTTATTTAATTCAAAATACAAAAACAAAAGTATAATATATAATTATTATATATATTTGAAAGATGAGGAGTAAGAATTTTTGGAGTTTATTAAAAATCTCGTTCTTTAGTAATAATATGTAGGAAGTTTTGTTTCAGCCTTAATTATTGTTGAATAATATGTTTTTTTGTTATATAATTATTTTAGAAGAGAAGGATGTGATAAAATGAAGATGAGAACTATAGGGGCTAGTATATTATTAGTTGTTTTGATTGGTTCTTTATTAATTGGGTATAAGGCTTTTGCAATTGTAATGCTTGTTTGTTCTATATTAGGATATAGGGAGCTTATAAATATAAAATATAAAGAAAAAGATTTTAATTTAGAAGTAATAAAATTTATTGGTTATGTAAGTCTTATTTTGTTAACTCTTAATCATGTTTTTTATGATATGGATGATAAGTTGACTGTTATGTTACCGATGATTGGGTTGACAATTCCAATAGTATTTTATAATGATTCAAAGAAGTATAATATAAATGATGCTTTATTTATATTGGGGTCAATTATTTTTATAGGTTTTGCATTTAATAATATTATTTATTTAGATAAGTTGGATATTACAAAATGTATCTTTATATTTATAATAGCTTTTGCTACTGATACATATGCTTATATAGGAGGGCGTTTAATAGGAAAAAATAAATTAACTAGTATTTCGCCTAAAAAGACTGTTGAGGGAAGTATAGTTGGCACTATAATGGGGTTAATAATAAGTAGTGTGTATTATTATGCTTTTATTGATAGTATTAGTTTGATAACTATAGTTTGTATTTGTTTAGTTTTGACTTTATTGTCAGAAATAGGGGATTTAGTATTTAGTAGTATAAAGAGATACTTTAATAAAAAGGATTACTCTAATTTGATTCCAGGACATGGAGGAATATTAGATAGGTTTGATAGTGTTATTTTTGTGTCAATTGGATATTTAGTATTATTAACACTTATGTAAAGGAGGAATTATGCTAAGTTTAGTTTTATTTATATTAATATTAGGAACTATTGTTTTAATTCATGAACTAGGTCATTTTATATTTGCTAAGATATTTAATGTTTATGTTTATGAATATTCAATAGGAATGGGAAGTAAAATTTGGTCAAAAAAGCCTAAAAATAGCGAGACAGAGTATTGTTTAAGATTGATACCAATAGGGGGATTTGTTCGTCTTGCTGGTGAAGAAGGAGAAGATGGTGATGATGAGGTACCAGAGAATAGAAAACTTTATAAAAAAGGATTTTTACAGAGATTTTTAGTCTTTTTTATGGGGCCTGGTTTTAATATGTTACTTGCTTGTGTTGTGTTGTTTGTTAGTTGCTTAATGTTTGGAGGAACTCTTACTACGATGAAGCTTGATAATATTATCAAAAAATATCCTGCTTATCAAGCGGGACTTAGAAACAATGATACTTTAATAAAAGTAGATGGAGAGAATGTTTATAGTTGGACACAAGCCAGATTAAAGATTGCAACTGCTTCTAAAGGTAGGGAAATAGAATTTTCAGTAAAAAAAGAAGATGGAACAATAAAGGATATTAAAGTAGTTCCTAAACGAGTAAAAGATAAAAAAGGAAATGTTAGTTATGTTTATGGTGTTGGATGTAAAATAGAAAAATTAACAGGATTAGGAGGTAGTATTAAGTATTCCTTGTTTCAGACTAAAGAGATAATAATTTCAATGATTGAAACTGTTAAATATTTATTTAATGGTAGATTAGGGGTAAATGATTTGTCAGGTCCTGTTGGTATATATGAAGTAGTAGATCAAGAAGCACAAAATGGTGTTAATAATATACTATATTTATTAGCGTATTTAAGTGTTAATGTTGGTGTTATAAACTTAATTCCATTCCCTGCATTTGATGGTGGTCATATTCTTTTCTTATTAATAGAGAAAATAAGAAGAAAACCATTATCAAGTAATGTTGAGGCTACAATAACAGGTATTGGTTTTATATGTTTAATCATTTTGATGATATATGTAACTTTTCATGATGTATTTAATTTAGTAAGTTAAAATAAAAAAACTGGTAGTTTAGTTTAATGACTTCCAGTTTTATTTTGTTCCACTAAAGTAATAAGCAAATGTTCCTATAATAGAACCTAACATTAAAATTAACATGATGATAGCAAATATTTTACCTAATTTATTGGTTCTATATGTTTTATTAGAAACTTTTTTCTTTTTTTTAGCTTGGGTTTTAGCTTTTTCTTTTTCTTTGGCCTCTTTTTTTTCTTTTTGTTTTAAATCATATATTTCTTTTTTACTTAGTTCACTACTAACATTATTACTCTCATCATTAGATTTGTTACGTTTTTCTTTATAACCTTTACTCATTTGTTACACCTCTTTCAACATAATTATATAAAATTTTGGTAATAAAAACAAGAGCTTGCTAATATATTTAAGTGGTGATACTAATGAATATGAAAAAAACGAAGCTTAGTGATATTATTTTACCTAGTAAGAAAATAAATTATTTTGTAGTTACAATTCTTTTGTTTGGTGTTATATCAGGTTCTATCTTTTTAGTAATATTAGATAGTGGAGATAAGAGTGGTACTGTGTTACAAATTCAAACTTTTATAAGTAATTTAAGTAATAATAAAGTAGATGGTGGACTAGCTCTTAGATCTAGTTTAATTATAAATTATATATTTGTTGGGCTTATTTGGGGACTAGGACTTAGTATAATTGGTATTATTTTTAATATCTTTTTGACTTATATTAAAGGATTTGTTGTAGGCTTTAGTGTAGCTTCTATATTTGTAACCTATAATTATAAGGGAATTTTAATGGCTCTTTTATATCTTTTTCCTCATCAAATATTAAATGTTATAGTAGTATGTGTACTTACGATATATAGTATTATGTTTTCTTTAAATTTATTAGAGATTATAGTTACTAAGAAAGTAAAAAAGAATTATAATATGTTAAAGAGATATGTTGTTATATTGTTGTTTAGTATAATTATTAGTTTTATATCTTCTTTATTAGAAGTTTATTTATTTCCTAACTTATTAAAAATTATTATTGATTTATATGTAAAATAATATTTACAAAACATTTTAACAATTATATAATTATATTAGATATGGAGTTAGTGAGATGAGAAAGAGTATGAAGTTAAATAAGAAATTTTGGATTTTGGTTGTTGCATTTACTTTATTAATTAGTGGGATAGGATTAATTTCTTATTATATTATAAATGAATCAACTAATTTGTTTAAAGTTATGATTAATAGAACTTTTAATGCTTTAGAAGAAAATGTTATAGATAGTGATAGTATTCAAAATAATTTAACTTTAAAAGTTAGTGGTAGTAGTGGTGATAGTGCTACTAATAATATAATAGAGATGTTTAGTAAGATAGATTTAAATTTAATTTATGGTGTTAATTATAAAGATAAAATAATAAATACAAAATTGAGTAGTAAATATAATGGTGATGAGTTATTGAATGGTAATATTTATGCTGAAGATGGCAAAGTTTATGGTAATATTGATGATGTTTATGATAAATATATAATGTTTGATGTTGAGGATTATGATAAATTATTTAGTGCTGGAAGTAATCCTGATGATATGAAGATAGTTATGAAAAAAATTAATAAACATTTAAATGAGAGCTTGAAAGATGAATATTTTGAGCGCGGAAAGAAAGAAGGATATAAATATATAAAATTAAAATTAACAGAAGAAAACTATAAAGAAATTAGAGAAAAACTTATTAGTGCTTTTAAGGAAGATAATGTATTTTTAAGAGGTATGGCTAAAATAACAGGAGATAGTGAATCTAAGATTAGGAGCTATTTAGATAATTTGTTAGAACAAGAAAGTATTGATGATGTTGATATTACTATTTATACTAAGGGAATTGTGAATAGTTTTAAAAAAATAGAAATTGAAGAAGATGATGTTGTATTTTCTGTTACGCCAGCTGATGGTAAATATGAGTATAGTATTGCTGATGATAGTAGTATTATTAGTGATGGAGAATTTTCAATTAATAAATATAAGAATGGTTTTAAGGGAGAAATATTTGTAAATGATAGAAATACAAATAGTCAGGTTAAAGTAGTTTTTAATAATAAGATTAGAAAGAATGCTTCTATAAAGAAAGAAGATATTTCTAATAATATTGGATATGAAGATATTAGTAGTGTAGATAAGATGAGAATATATACTAATATTATGAAGAATAAGAATATTATAGAGATTGTTAAACAAATATCTTTATATAGTATTTCTACTTATCGTGGTAGTGATAGTGGTTTTTCAATACCAGATGATAATTTAGCTGTTGTCAGTTAAAAAATGATATGTTTTTAGTATATAACTTTTTTAGTAAAAATTTAATGTTATTGAAATATGAATAAATTAATTTTTGAAAGTTATTCCAGTAGAGTGGAATAACTTTAATTTTTGCAAACATAATAGTATAATATGATAGAGATGAGTCAAAATGTTAATAAGAGAAAAATACTTAGTAAAAATAAGAGGCTTTTACTACAACATTTATAATGAATAAAGTACACAGGTATGATATTCATGGTAAAAATATTTTAAAAACTTTAAATAAGTATTATTCCAATGATTTAGGAATAAAACAAATTAACTTATTTGACTTTTAATGTCTGATACTTTTTAGTAATAGAAAAATTGAATAAGTATTAAAATATTAGAATACGATAAAAGAAGGAACTGCTCCTCCTTTTTAAATTATTTATTATAGTGTTATTTTTCGTTATAAATATAATGATATTCTTCTTGTACCAATATAATCAATGGGTACTTTGACTTTATATTTGTATTTTGGATGAATATGCATTATTATTATTTAGTGGCAAGGATTTGGATTATTGTTGTTTCCCCAAAATAGAACAAAGAAGATTATTAAAACGACAATTATAATCCAGATCCAATTGTTGCTGTAGCCATAGTAACCGTATCCAGCACCATAAGGTGGATATCCATAGTCGTACATGTTATTCCTCCTTTCAATATATTATATAAAAAATAGGAAAAAAACAGTATAATGTATACCTAAGAAAAAAAATTAAAAATAATTAAATTATTACTTTATTTATGATAAAATAACTATAGGAAGTGAGGTAGGTGATATGGATCAGGAAAAAATAGGTAAGCTGATAAAAGAAATAAGACAAAAAAATAATTTAACTCAAAAACAATTTGCAGATAAGTATGGTATTACCTATCAGGCTGTTAGTAAGTGGGAAAATGGAAAAAATATGCCCGATGTTTCTTTACTTAAGCAAATTAGTAAAGATTTTAAGGTAAATATAGAAGATTTATTAGAAGGAAATATAAGTCCTAAAAAGAAGAAACATACTTATAAAATTGGTGTTTTAGTAGTAATTTTTTTAATTCTTTTTTTAACTATATTATATATTTTAAAAAATGATACTTTTGAATTTAAAACATTATCTAGTAGATGTGGGGAATTTAATATATCGGGAAGTATTGCGTATAACGATAAAAAATCTTCTATTTATATATCTAATATAGATTATTGTGGAGAGGAAGATGATAATTATTATAAAGATATAGAATGTATATTGTATGAAAATAATAATAAAACAGATACTAAGATAGATATTTATAAAAAGAAGAGTATGAATGCTGTTAAGATAGATGACTTTTTAAAGAATGCTTCTTTTCATATAGATAATTATGATAGAACGTGTAAGGTATATTCTAAAAATAGTTTATATTTACAAATAAATGCTACTACAGATAAAAATAAGCATGTTTCTTATAAGATTCCTTTATCAATAGATAAGGATTGTAAAAGTAATTCAACTAAAAGTTGAGTTGTTTCAACCTGTATTTTATTGCTTAATTAAAAATTTATATTTAAAATGTTATCAGGAGGTAGTTTTTGTGAATAGAGTTAAAATATTAATTGGAAGTGTTATTATTGCGATAGTTTTAGGTGGGTATATTGGTGGATTCTTATTAAGTGATAAGTCTAGTAATAAAATAGAACTTAAAAGTACTAGTAGTTTAGTTACTAAACAAGAGGGAATAGAGAAATCTTTTGATACGAAAGGGTATACTATTGATAAGCCATCTGTTATATTGAATCCGTATAAAGTTTCTCCTTTAACAGCTCTTATTTTATTTGAAACTAAAAGTAAAGTTAGTCCTAAGGTTACAATAATGGGACATGATGAACTTACAACTTATACTCATACTTTTAGTAAAGAAAAGAAACATTATTTATCTATATATGGTTTATATGCTGATAGTGATAATGAGGTTGTTATAGAATATAATGAAGATGGTAAGGATGTTAGAAAGGTTATTAAGATTAAAACTAATAAATTACCAGATGATTTTATTTATCCAACTAGTATAAATAAAGATAGTAGTAAGTTAAATCATGATTTATACTTCTTTACACCTTCTAGTAAGGGTTATACTTGTGCGTATGATGCTAATGGTGATGTTCGATGGTATTTAACACAGAATGCTCTTTGGAATAATACTAGACTTAAAAATGGTCATATGTTAGTTAGTACGGAAAGACTTATAAATAGTCCTTATTATATGACAGGACTTTATGAGATAGATTTGTTGGGTAAAATATATAATGAATATTCTTTAAAGGGTGGGTATCATCATGATTATTATGAAATGCCTAATGGTAATCTTTTGGTTGCTAGTGATGATTTTAATAATGATAGTGGTACCGTTGAAGATTATGTTGTTGAAATTAAGAGAGATACTGGTAAAATTGTTAGAAGCTTTGATTTGAAAGATATTTTAAATATGAAAGATGGAGAAAGTGAGAATTCTAGTAGCTATGATTGGTTTCATAATAATTCAGTTTGGTATGATAAGAAGACTAATTCTATAACTTTGTCAGGAAGACATATGGATGCAGTTATAAATATAAGTTATAAAACTGGAAAGTTAAACTGGATTATAGGAGATTCTAGTAATTGGAGTAAGAAGTATCAAAAATATTTCTTTAAGCCAGTTGGAGATAATTTTGAGTGGCAATGGAGTCAACATGCTGCTATGATTACACCTGAGGGGTATGTATTTTTGTTTGATAATGGTAATAATAAATCAAAAGATAAAGATAAGTATGTTAGTGCTTCGAATAGTTATTCTAGAGGTGTTATGTATAAGATAGATACTAAAAAGATGACAATTGAACAGGTATTTGAGTATGGAAAAGAAAGGGGTAGTGAATTTTATTCACCATATATATCAGATGTAGATTATTTAGCTAAAAATCATTATATAGTACATTCAGGAGGAATAGTTTATGTTGATGGTAAAAACTCTAATCAACCAGCAGGATTAGGAGGGGCTGATAAGTTGGTATCTGATACAGTAGAATTATTAGATGATAAAGTTATATTTGAAATGATTTTACCTACAAATAATTACCGAGTTGAAAAGATGAGTTTATATGCTAACGATACTTATAAAAATGGGGTAGCTAAGAGATTAGGTAGTCTTGGAAAAACAGCAGTTGATGAAGAGAAAATAGGAATTATTCAGAAAAATAAAACTAGTAAAAAGATTCCTAAAAAGTATAAGGTTAATATTACTAAAGAAGAAGATAGACTAGTATTTAAAGGAATGTTTAAGAGAGGACAGGATGTTAAAGTAGTGTTATATAAAGAAGGCAATTCTAAAATTTATAATGTTCCTATTAGTAAAAAACCATATACTGCTTTATGTGTAGATATATTTACAGAGGAAGAAAATAAGAATGGTATAGAAGTTACAAAGTATATAAATAAAGAAGGACTTAAAGGAGATTATTCTTTATATATTAAGATTGATGGTAAAATTTATAATACTGGTAAATATATAAAATTTTAGCTGTTTAATAAGTATTTGCCAAAAAAATTAATTTGTGGTATACTTATGGAGAAAGAGGGATATTATGAATATAAATTTTATGACAGGTAGTAAATATGAAAAAGATAGTAGTCATGTTAAATTGATGATTATAGATAAGGATGGTAATAGTTATATTGCTAATAGATCTAGTGATGGTGGCAATATGAGAGAAAAGTATGGCTTAGATTTTTATGATAAAAATCATAGATGTGAGTATCATATAGATTATTTGCAAGTATTATTAAAAAGATATTTTAGTGATAATAAAAATTATCAAAAGTTTATAGGAAATCCTGATAATTTTAATACTTTTGGTATTATTAGTAAATTAGTAGAAGATGGATATATAGTATTTTCTAATAGTACAACATATGAAGGAATTATGTATAAATTACATGGTACTTTAGGGGAAGTATATATTAATAAATCACTTGTTACTAATGAACAAATAGAAGCTTTAAGAAAGAATTCTAAATATTTAAGTGATATTAATTCTTTATCTATTAAAGTTTTTGGAGATTATGGAAAAAATATTTCTGATAGTATTACTAGTAATGCTGAGAGGCTAAGTGATGATTTAGATGAGATATTTTTTCAAGGTAATGTTAAACGAAGATAAATAACATAAAAATATTTATTACATATCTTATAATGAGGTGTAAATGTTGTTATGGATATGTTATATAGTATAATTGGAATTTTAATTCCTTTTTTGGGAACTACTTTGGGTAGTGCGTTAGTATTTGTTATGAAAAATGAGATGGATGATAGAGTTCATAAGATAATTTTAGGCTTTGCTGCTGGAGTTATGATTGCGGCTAGTGTTTGGTCTTTGTTAATTCCATCTATGTCTATGGCTAGTGAACAAAATATAGCTTCGTGGTTTCCTGCTAGTTTGGGATTTATTATAGGAATTATATTTTTGATTTTTATTAATAAAATTGCTTATCTTTTTGAAAATAGAGAGAATGGTAAAAAATTAGATATGTTAATGTTTTCAGTTACATTACATAATATTCCAGAAGGTATGGCTGTTGGAGTTTGTTTTGCAGGATTTTTAGCTGGTACTTCAGGAATAAGTTTGATAGCTTCTATGGTTTTAGCTATAGGAATAGCTATTCAGAATATACCTGAGGGGGCTATTATTTCAATACCTCTTAGAGCTAAAAAGATGAGTAAAGTAAAATCTTTTGTATATGGGGTCTTGTCTGGAGTAGTTGAACCTGTGTTTGCAATAATTACGGTTTTACTTTTAAATATTGTAGTGCCAATATTACCATATTTGTTATCATTTGCTGCGGGAGCTATGATATTTGTTGTCTGTTTTGAATTAATACCAGAAATGCATAATGATAATAAGTCAACTTTAGGTGTTGTTGGTGTTAGTATTGGTTTTGTTATAATGATGATTTTAGACGTTGTATTAGGCTAAGAATTTGGCCTTTTTCTTTTTGGATTTTTAGCTAAAAAAATTAGTTCTCTATATGTTAAGAATCTGTTAAACATTAGTTAAAATGTATACGATTTATAATATGGATAACAAACAAAGGTGAACTTTGTTTGGAACACAATT
>CAKPER010000044.1 GCA_934149245.1 uncultured Bacilli bacterium
TGATGGATTTAGAAGTGAAAGTAGATAATAATAGCTTTCATGCTAGGGCTAGTGCTATTATTTATAATAAAGATAAAACAAAAGTATTATTATTTAAAGTTAATGATGGTAGAGATTTTTATTTATTACCAGGTGGTAGAATAAAATTTAATGAAGATAGTAAGAGTGCTATTAAAAGAGAGATAGAAGAGGAAACTGGCTATAAATTAGAATATGAATTGTGTAGTATAGATGAGATTTTTTTAAAGAAAAATAATAAAAATATAATGCAATATAATTTTTGCTATAAAGCAATATATAATGGCTTGATAGAAAAAGAATATTTTGATTGTTTGGATCGTGGGGATCAAACTTTTTATTGGATTAATATAAGTGATATAGATAGTATCAAAATGTTTCCAATTAATGTGAAAAAATATGTTGTAGATGTTTCTGAAAGTGTTAGTCATAATATAGAAAGAAGTATTGATGTTTGTTAAAAATTAGAAAGGACAAGGAAAAATGTATAGTATTTTATTTAGTAGAATTGAAGTTGGAATGGAGTTGGTTAGTGATAGATTAAAACAAATAATTTCAAAAAATTCAAAAATTGCTATTTTTCCGTGGGCTTTTCCTGCAGAAATAGATGCTCAAAAATTAAATAATGATTTTTTTAAAAAAGGTGGAAAAAGATATAATAGGTATATAAATGAATTAAAAAAGATAGGTATAGAAGAAAATGATATAACGGTATGTAACTGTTATAGTGATTCAAAAGAAAAATTAAAAAAAGTTCTAAATAATTCTAATGTTATATTACTACCTGGTGGTAACCCAGAAATGTTTTTTAACAAAGTTGTACATGATACTGAAATTCTTTATGATATAAAACATTATAAAGGAATTATAATAGGTGAAAGTGCTGGGACAGAATTACAATTAAAAAGATACTTTATAACAGCAAAAAATAATTTTTATAAGTATTTTTCGTTTTATGATGGTTTTGGAATAATTGATGATCCATTTTATATTGATGTTCATTCGAGCAATAATTCAAGATATTTATCTAAATTACAAAAAGTCGCAAATGAGAAGAATAAAAATGTTTATGCAATATATGATGATGGTGTAATGATTTATAATAGAGATACAAAAGAAGTTGAATTATTTGGTAATGTTAGAATTTTTAAACCTGAAAAAAAGTAAAATTGTATTTTATAAATAATATATATTTTGAGTGTAAAATATGATAACAATAAAATCAATTGAATGATTAAAAAAGAGGTTGTAGATGTTTCTAGAACTGTTAGTCATAATATAGAAGGAAGTATTGATACTTGCTAAAATTATATATTATTTAAAATAAATTAATGCATATTATGAGTTAATAGCAATTTATTACTAACCAAATTTATTTTTAGGACACTATATTTATGAAAGGTGATAATATATGGAAGAGTTATATAATAAATATTATGATAAATTATTTTTATGGGCTATAAAGAAGACTAATAATAAGGAAGATGCAGAAGACTTGGTTAATAATATATTTTTGGGAATATATACATATTTGAATAAGAATATAAATATAGAAAGTTTAGAAAATTTAATTTGGAAAATAGCTAGTAATATGTGGAAGCGTCAGGCTATTACTTATATTAAAGAAAAGAATAATGTGTCATATGATAGTACTTATGATTTATCTAGTAATGTTAATTATTTAGATAGGATTATATATAAGGAAATTATTAATAATTTAGATAATGTTGGACTTACTGAAAAAGAAGCTATATCTTTTAAACTATATTATGTAAAAGACCTTTCAGTTAATGAAATAGCACAAAGTTTGAATACAAGCATATCTAATGTTAAGTATTATTTGTATAGTGCTAGAAGAAAAATAAAGGAGAGATATAATGGGTAAAATTAATTTGGACAATATATTAGATATTGTAAATAGTGAAAAAGTGAAAAGAGGACTTGATAATTATGCTCCGTGTTATCCTATGTTGAGAGTGGATGGGGATAAATTATATATTGCAGTTTTGCTTACAAATTCACATGATAATGTATGGGATGCAAATGAGGAAATTAAGGGAGAGTATTGGTGTTTGCTAGATGTAGATACTTTGGAAATATTAGAATTTAATAAAAGAGATGATAAAGATTATATTAGTGGTAGTTTGATAGATATAAATAAAACTAATGACCAAAAAGAGCTATCTATTTATGAAATGAAAAAGATAGAGGAATATACTAATTATTTACTTAATGATATAAAAAATGATAATTTACCAATTCAAAAAAAGCTTGCTGGTGTTGTGGGGAATTGGATTGATATAGATGGAGAAAAAGTTAATATAAATGATTATATAATGGCTAATATTGAGGATGATGTTAGAGAAAAAATAAAAGAATTAGTGGATATTGTTATTAGATCTAAATATTCAAATATTACATTATATTATGATATTTTGTTTAATAATATAGTAGAAGAATATAAGAATACTAATAATATTAATTATGATTTAATTGATAGTTGTATTGAGATTATGAATAATTATTATGGTGGTATAGTTGGAATTAAAAATTTATTTAATGTTTAATTTGAATAAAGATGATATTTGTTATTTATAAATATAATAAAAAAATCTGATATTGAATAGGGTATCAGATCTTTTAATATTACATTTTATGATGATAATAAATTTTACAAATTAGGATTATGACTTATTGACTATTAATAGTTAATATTATATAATTTAGTTAGTATTAGATAGTAATAAGGTGATAGTGTGGCTAAGAAAAAGACTAAGAAAAGTAAGAATAAAAATAAGTTTGAGTATAATAATGAGGTAATAGGTGTATTAATAATATTAGTAGGTATTATAGGACTTTTAGGTACTGGTATTATTGGTAATATGGTTAAGAGTTTTGCTATATTTTTAGTAGGAACAATATATATATTATTACTTTTACTTTTATTAGTAGTAGGAGTTTTTTTGATTTTTAAGAAAGATACACCTAATTTATTATCTTCTAGGTTTATAGGAGGTTATGTTACAGTTATATCTTTTTTGGTGTTACTTCATGTAAAATATATTGAAGTTAATAATCAAGAGGGATTTAAGATTATAACTGAGACTTTTAATAATTTAATGGTTTCTTTTTCTAGTAATCATGCTCTTAGTAATTCTGGTGGTGGAATAATAGGAGCTATATTTAGTTATTTGTTTGTATCAGCTTTTGGGACTAGTGCAAAGATTATTGTGTATATTACTTTTGTTTTAGGAATAGTATTAATGCTTAATGTTAGTATACTTGATTTATATAATAAGATTAAACCTTATATTGTTAATTTGTTTGTTAAGGAAGTTGATGATGAGGAAGAAGAAGATAATGATAAGATAAAGAGTAATGTTAGTGTTAATAATGGAGATGATACAGAGAGATTAATAACTGATCCTGCAGTTGTTCCTGAGACAGTTAAGGTTGAGAGCTTGGATCAAGATGTTCCTATTGTGAAAAGTCCACCCAAGATTATTTCAAATGAACCAGAGCCTGTTAGTGATGAGGTTGTTATAAATAGTTCTAATGCTAATTATCAGCTTCCATCGATTAATTTACTTAATACAGTAAAAAATGTTAGTAATAAGGCAAATGAGGTAAAGGCTAAGGAGAGTATTGGAGAGTTAGAAAAGGTACTTAAAGATTTTGATATTACAGGAAAAGTTGTGCAAGTTAATATTGGACCTACTGTAACTCAGTTTGAACTTGAGATAAAAGCTGGAACAAAGGTTAGTAAACTTTTGTCTATTCAAAGAGAAATTGCTTTAGCACTAGCGGCTAGAGATGTTAGAATTGAAGCACCTATACCTGGTAAAAATACTATTGGTATTGAATTACCTAACGAGGTTAATAGTTCGGTTTCTTTTAAAGAAGTTTTATCAAAAATGCCTGAGGTTAACGAGAAAAATTTACTTGCAGTTGGTTTAGGAAAAGATATAATGGGTAAAGTTAAGTGGATGGAGATTAATACGACTCCACACTTACTTGTTGCTGGTGCTACTGGTAGTGGTAAATCTGTTTGTGTAAATTGTATTATAACTTCTATATTAATGCGTACAAAACCTGATGAAGTAAAGCTTGTAATGGTTGATCCTAAAAAGGTTGAACTTACTATGTATAATGGTATTCCTCATCTTTTAGCTCCAGTTGTAACAGATCCTAAAAAAGCTTCTGTTGCTCTTAAGAATATCGTAGCTGAGATGGAGAGAAGATATGATGTTTTTGAGAGGACTAAGAATAAAAATATAAAAGGATATAATAAGTTTTGTGAAACTAATCCAGAATATCCTAAAATGCCTTATATTGTTGTTATAATAGATGAACTTGCTGACTTGATGTTAGTTGCAGCGAAAGAAGTTGAGGATTCTATTATGCGTATTACTCAAATGGCTAGAGCAGCAGGTATTCATTTGATTGTAGCAACACAGAGACCATCTACAGATGTAATTACTGGTGTTGTAAAAGCAAATATTCCATCTAGAATATCTTTTGCTGTATCTTCTTCAATAGATTCTAGAACTATTCTTGATTCTACAGGAGCTGAAAAATTATTTGGTAAAGGAGATATGCTGTTCTTACCAATGGGAGATAATCATCCAACGAGAATACAGGGAGCTTTTATTAGTGAAGAAGAAATACAAAAAGTTGTTGATTTTGTTTGTGAACAGCAAAAGGCTCAGTATGATAATAGTTTAACAGAGATGAAAAATGATTCTAGTAGTCATAATGATGGATATTCTTCTGAGGATGAGTATGAAGATCCTTTATATAATGAAATAGTTGATTATGTAATACAAGCAGGTAAAGTTAGTGCATCATTAATTCAGAGAAAGTATAGATTAGGTTATAATAGGGCAGCTAGAATAATAGATTTATTAGAAGAGCGTGGAATAATAGGACCACCTAATGGATCTAAACCTAGAGAAGTATTAATAAAAAAAGAAAATTCTGTTGAGGAGTAAGAATTTATGACTAAACAAAATAATAAAAATAGTTCGGATAAAAGAATAGTAGTAGCATGGATAGTACTAATAATTTTAATAATAACTGTTATTAGTTTAACATATTTAAAATTTTGGGGGCCAAATGTTAATATAAAAGAGCAACCCATTAATAGTATGAAAGAAAATAATAATGTTGAAAATGATAGCAAAGACAAATCATTAGCTTCTCTTGCTGCTAATTTTAATTCTTCTTTTATAGTTAATGATTATAAAAAAGAAAATGTAGAGATTTCGGCTACTTTGAGTAAGGATGATTTTGTTGTAAATTATACTGATAATAGTAAAAGTTATAATAAAAAGTTTGTTTGTAAATATAATGATGGTAAATTAACTTCAGATGTTTCTTTAGATGATGTTAGTTATTTTGATATAGTTTATAGAATAATAATATATGCTAATCAAGTAATTACAAGTCCTAATGTTTCTGTTGATAATATTATTTCTGGTGTATTAAATGGTACAGATACTTATTCTGGATTATCTAAAGAAGTTACTGGTAATAATGTAACATATAGTATTGATTTACTTGGAATAGTTGGTGATTAGAAAGGATGTGGTTATATGCCAACAGCACATATAGAAAGTAATTTAGGTGATATTGCACCTATTGTAATAATGCCGGGAGATCCTAAGAGAGCTAGTTATATTGCAAAAAATTATTTGAATGATGTTGTTAAAGTTAATGATGTTAGAGGAATAACGGCTTATACAGGGTTATATAAAAATAAAAAAGTAACAGTGTTTCCTTCAGGAATGGGAATTCCTAGTATGGGAATTTATTCTTATGAACTTTTTAAGTTTTATAATGTAGATACTATTATTAGAATAGGAACTATGGGAAGTTATGTAGATAGTCTTGATGTTGGTGATTTAGTACTTACTAATAGAAGTTATTCTGATTCTTCGTTTGCTTTAGTACAAAGCAATTATGATAAAAATTATCTTGATGCAAATATAGAAATTAATAAAATAATTGAAGATACAGCAAAGAAGAGTAATATAACCTTAAAGAATGGTGATATATATACTAGTGATGTTTTTTATGCTGATACAGATTACGAGGCTTTACGTGATAAATATAATGTCGTTGGAGTTGAAATGGAGACTTTTGGTCTTTTACAAGAAGCTAGAATTACGGGAAAAAAGGCAACGGCAATATTTACGATTTCTAACTCTTTTGTAAATAATCGTGAACTATCTAGTAGTGAGAGAGAAAAAAATCTTGATAAAATGATTACTCTTGCATTAGAAACCAGTTTAAATTTATAAATTTTCTGGTTTATTTTTTTGTTTTTAAGTTATAATATAGACAGAGGGATGTGGTATATTTGAAATATGAATATATGGATATGGGAGCATATAACTTGCATATCATTAAAACTAATAAATTTAAAACAATTACAGTAGAAGTAAATTTCCGTGAAAAAATGGATGAAAATCTTGTTACTATGAGAAATTTACTAAAAGGAGTGTTACTTACAACTAATAGGAATTTTACTAGTGAAAGAGAACTTATAAAAGAAACAGAAAACTTATATGACTTAAAATTAATAAGTGCAACAACTAGAATAGGTAATTATAATAATTTAGCTTTTAAAGTAAGATTTTTAAATGAAAAATATACAGAAGAGTATATGAATCAGGATTCTATAGAATTTTTACTTGATATAATATTTAATCCTGATTTGGAAAATAATAAATTTAGAAAAGATATTTTAGATAAATGTAAACTTAAGTTAGAAAAAAGTATTAAAAGTCTTTCAGATAATAAATTAAAGTTTGCTTTATTTAATCTATTAGCATCTACTAAAAATATGCCTTATTCTTGTAGTGCTTATGGAAAGCTAGATGATTTGGAAAAAATTAATGTAGATAATTTATATGAATATTATAAAAAAGTTTTAAATGATAATTATGTTGATGTTTTTGTGGTTGGAGATGTAGATAGTACTAAGATAAAAGAAATATTTAAGGAGAAGTTTAAAGTTAATACGTATAAAAAAGTTCAAAATGATATTTTAGTTAAGGAATTGAAACCACGACAAAGAATTGTTAAATTAAAAGATCAGGATAGTGCTAATCAGACACAGCTAACTATATTATGTTCTTTAAATGATCTTACAGAGTTTGAAAGAAAATATGTTTTACTTGTTTATAGTGAAATGTTAGGAGGTTCTTCTAATTCACTTTTGTTTGATACAGTAAGAGAAAAGAATTCTTATGCGTATTATGTAAATGCTTTATCTAAGGCGTATGATAATATAATGGTAATATATGCAGGGATTGAGCCTGGTAATGCTGATAATGTTTTGAAGTTAGTTAAAAAGACACTAGTAAATATAGGAAAAGGTAAGTTTGAGGATAAGTTACTTGAGAGTGCGAAGGAAACTATTATTTCTAGTATTAAGGCTGGTAAAGATAGTCCATCCGGTATTATTAATACTTATTATGCTAAAATTTTAGCAGGTTCACTTCTTTTCGATGAGAGAATAGAGAAAATTGCTAAAGTAACGAGGGAAGATATTATAGAGTTATCTCATAAAATAAGTATGCATACTTTATACTTATTAGAAGGAGGATGCAATGAAGGAGATTAAGATAGAAGGAATAGATGAAATCATTTATTATACTAAATTAGAAAATGGCTTAGATGTATACTTGTATAATAAAGAAAATGCTAATAATAATTATGTAACATTTACTACTAAATTTGGTTCGATTTATAATGAGTTTGTCCCAATTGGTAAAAATAAGATGACCAAAGTTCCACATGGCGTTGCCCATTTTTTGGAACATAAAGTTTTTGCTCAGCCAGAAGATCCTCAACCAGAAGAATTTTTTGCTAAAAGTGGTGCAGTATGTAATGCTTATACAACTTTTAAAAATACAACATATTTGTTTTCAGGACCAGATAATTTGAAAGAAAATATTAATTTCTTGCTTGATTATGTGCAAAATCCATATTTTACGGATGAAAATGTAGAGAGTGAGAAAGGAATTATTACTCAAGAGATACATATGTGTGATGATAATCCACAAGATGTTTTGTATGAGGCTATTAGAACAAATGCTTTTTATAATAATCCTTTTAAAGATAGTGTAATTGGTACTGTTGATGATATTAATTCTATAGATAAAGATGTTCTTTTTACTTGTTATAATACTTTTTATCATCCTGAGAATATGTTTTTGGTAGTAACGGGTAATTTTGATGTTAATGATGTTCTTAATAGTATTATTGCTAATCAAAGAAGTAAGAAATTTAAAAAGCTAGATAGTATAAAAATAAAGGAATATCGTGAAAAGAATGAAGTAGTAAGAAAGAGGGAAGTTATAAAGAAAGATACTGAAATATCTAAAATGGCTTATAATATAAAGATTTCTTTAAATGATTTGGATATATCTAAAAGAAAATATAATATATATTTATTTATAATATTTGCTATATTATTTGATGAATCTTCTTTATTTGATGAAGAGGCTAAAAATGAGAAATTAATGACTAATTCTTTATATGTTAATATTTTGAATTGTGATACACATACTTTGATTTCTCTTATTAATGAGACTAGTTCATATGATAGGTTGTTGGAGAAAATTGTTAAGTGTTTGGAGAATATTTCTATTAGTAAGGAAGATTTAGAAAGAAAAAAGAGAGTTTTAATTAGTAATGAAATTTTTAGTTTTGAAAATCTAGAAATTATTAATGAAATGATTATTGATAATATAATCTTTGATGGTCATATTGAAAATGATATGATAGGTTTATTAAAGAGTTTGAATTATGATGAATTAAACAGGGTTATTTCATCTTTAGATTTATCTAATAATTGTACTGTTATAATGCAGGGAAACGATTAATTCTATATGTTTGATCGTTTCTTTTATCTTAACTTTTAGTTAAACTTTTTGAAAAGGGGTAACAAAAAAATCTAAAGTAATTGACAGTGATAGTGATTTATGATAAAATTAATATGCTTTTGAGGAAATGGCGATGTAGCTCAGTTGGCTAGAGCATTCGGTTCATACCCGAAGGGTCGAGGGTTCGAGTCCCCCCGTCGCTACCATTTGAAAAGATTACTCGAGTTTGTCGAGAAAAAATAGAAACTAGTTCAGAAATGGATTAGTTTTTTTCTTTTCTTTAATTTATTGCCTATCAAAGCGTAGTTTTATTATTTATTAATTCTTTTTGCTGCATTATAAATACTTTAGGGTGATAAATATAGACTTTGCTTTCTTTATTATTATGAAATCATCTTATATAAAAAAATATATGTATCATTACAATTTGGAATTGCTTTTTATATATTTTTTGCGATAATATGTATGATAAGGGAGATGTATGATGGAGAGAAAAGTTAAAATTTTTAAAAATGAGATAGAAATTTTATTAGTTATATTAACTTTTTTAAGTTTAATAATGAGTACATTAGAATATACAAATATGATTTATA
>CAKPER010000045.1 GCA_934149245.1 uncultured Bacilli bacterium
GAAAAAGAGCAAGATAAAGCTTTAGAACAATCTAGTCAAGATGATAATTCCAAAGATGACTTATTTCAAAAAGCAGTAAAAGATAGTTCTACAAAAGATGAAACAAAATCAACTGAAGAATCAAATCCATTTTTTAATGCTAATGATGAAAAAGAAACTATTACTACTAGCGATAAACTTGAAGTTGATTTAATAAACAAAAGCAATGATATAGTATCAGAACCAAATTCTAGTGACGAAGATAATAACATAAATAATATCAGTACCAATCCTTTTTTTGAAGATGAGAAAGAAGATAAAGGTATTAATAATCCCTTTTTTGAAAGTGATAAACTAAATTTAGTAGAAAATTCGCAATATGCGAATAAAAACATTGATAATAAAATAGATGTTTCAAATGTTCAAAATTTTGATGTTAAGATAGAAAAGAAAAAAGAACCATTAATAAAATTTATATTAGGAGTATTATCTTATGCAATATTCATCTGGCTCTTATTAATTGGAATAACCTTACTTATCTACGTTTTAGATATCAAAGTTAGAAGTGCTAAAGGTGATAATAGTCCACCAAAATATAATGCTTTTGTTGTACTTACTGGTAGTATGCTTCCAGACATACAAGTTTATGATGTTGTTGTTACCAAAAAAGTTGCAGCCAAAACTTTAGAAGAAGGAGATGTTATCACATTTGCTTCATCTGATTCAAGATTTTTAAATACAATTATTACCCATAGAATAATAAAGAAGAATTATGATAAAGAAACAAATGCTTATACATTCCAAACAAAAGGAGATAACAACAATGTAGCTGATAGTGCTCTAGTAAATTCAAACAATATATATGGTAAAGTAATAATAAAAATACCAAAATTAGGTTACTTACAAGAATTTCTAACTACAGATGGTGGCTGGATTATGGTTATTCTATTACCTTGTTTAGTAGTAATATCTTATGATATTGTTAAATTAGCTAAAAGTTTAAAGAAGAAAAAATATAAGAATATAAAAGTACAAAGTAGATGATAATATGAAAACTAATTTATTTAAAGTAAGAAAAAAAACAGAAGATAGAATTTTAATAGAAGAAGAAAAATATAAAAATCCATTTTTACTATTTTTTAAAAGACATAGAAAACTACTATTATTTTCTATCTTTTCTTTAAGTTTATGTTTAATATTAGCCAGTGTTGGAATAGCTTTCTCGGCATTTAGAACTTCTAAAGATTTTGATATTAGCTATTTAAATAAAACAACAGATAAAATAACTACAGATAATAATCCTAATATTAAAGATGAAGATGTAAAAGAAGAATTATTAGGTGAAGTAGCCAGAAGTATGGGAGTAGTAATCTTAGTTAAAACTATTATGACTAAAAATCAAGATGTAATTTATTATTTTTCTGATTTCTCATCAATAATAGTAAGTGCAAATGGTAAAATTCATAGAGTTTCTTCCGTTAACGGTGATTATGGTGTTGATAGTGCTGGTAATATTAAAACAGGTGCTAAAAGCATATACGTTAAAGCAAATAATAAAACTCTACAAGATGGTACAGTAATTACATACTATTCAGATGGTACTGCTAAATTAGAGCATAATAACGTAACGATTTTTGTTAGAGATAGTAATAACATAAAGTTAGATGCAGGTGTTAAATATAGCAATGTAATACCTAGTGGTGTTTCAATATTAGATAGTAGTGTAAAAAGTGATTCTATTACAATGTCTACCTATACAGATAATGCTAAGTACATAGTTGATGGAAATAAAAAATACATTTTAAATCCAAAAGCAGACGCTAGTAATACAGATGGTAATATTTCATATGATAAAAATAATTCGTTTGGAGTATTTAATGAAAAAAAATTAGAAGATGGAAATAATATAACTTACTTTGATAATGGTACAGCAATAATTACCAAAGCAGACGGTAGGACTATTTTTGTTAAAAAAAGTGGTGATATAGTCGTTCGAAATAATAAAATATATGAAATTATTACTAATAATTATGGTTATTCTAAAGGTAATGTTACTACTAGTGATAAAAAGAAGATAACTTATTTTGATAATGGAGCAGCTATTATTGAATATTCAGATGGCAAAAAAACTTATGTTGAAGATGTTGATGAAATACTATATGATCAGAATAAGAATATAATTGGTAAACCACCAGAATATGCAGAAAAAAGTATAAAGAAAACTAAAGATGGTTATGATGTTATTAATTTTGATAATGGTAAATCGCAAGTTATAAAGAAAGATGGAACTAGTTTTATAATTGATACTGATAAATTAATTTTTGATTCTAAAGGAAATATAACTTCTGATAATAAAAAGAATAATCCTAAAGACGATAATAAAAAAGATGAAGATAAGAAAACTGATAACAAAAAAGATGATGATAAGTCAGAAGATACACCAGAAGATCCTTTAGAGGGAATGTTTGTCAGCGATGCTACTCATACATATGAAGATGATAGATTAAAAAATACCCAGCATAGTAATTTTATTATAAAAAATAGCTCCATACACAAAAAAAAATTTAGAATAACTATAGAAGAAATTAGTAATTATTCAAAATATAATGCTAGCCCATTAGCAGCCAACCTAGTAAAATTTCAAGCAACAGTTGGAGATAGCATAGTCGGCCCTAATTTTTTAAATAATCAAACTTGGAAAGATGAAAATAATAAAGTCAATTATGTTATATATGATGGTAGTATAAATCCAAAGTCAGAGCTAACTGTAGATGTCAAATTATATATAGATTATGAAATATTAAATAATACTCATCAAGACAAAACATTTATAGGAACAATAAAGGTATACGTTAATAGCTAATACTAAATATATCTAGTTTTGTCGAATTAGATGAAAATAATTTTATTTGTGATATAGTTTAATAAAGGAGAAAGATAATATGCCAAATAAAATTATAATAGAAGATATAATAGATGAGATGATAGATAATATTAGTTATGTAAAGTTAAATACATATATAGAACTAGGAAAAGATAGATAATTTCTTAGTTCTTTTTTAAAATTATGTTTTTTTATGGTATTTCATATACAAATATTTAAAATATGTTATAATGATGATGTAAGAAAGGATCGTGATATTATGAAATGTAATATTAGAGGTGAAAAAATAAAAGTAACTGATTCTATAAAGAATTATATTGAAACAAAACTATCTAAATTAGATAAGTATTTTAAGTCTGATGTTAGTAGTAATGTTTTAATAAAGTTAAAAGGGAACAAGGAAGTTATAGAAGTTACTATACCATATGATAAATATATCTTACGCTCAAGCTTAGAACATGATGATTTATATGCTGCTATCGACTTAGTAGTTGATAAATTGGAAAGACAAATAAGAAAAAATAAAACAAAAATGAAAAAACAAATTAAAACAAGTGAAGAAAAAATTAATTCTCTTTATGAAGAAGAAATAGTAGAAGGGGAAGAAAATGATGACAATACTGGTAGAATAGTTAAAAGAGAATATATAGAAATGAAACCTATATCTGATGAAGAGGCTATTTTACAACTTGATTTAGTTTCAACAGATTTTTATGTTTATAGAAATAGAAGTAACAGATTAGCTGTTATATATAGAAGAAAAGATGGAAATTATGAAGTAATAGAGACTAGCGAGTAGTCAAAAATTATTAATGAAGAAGAATTTATCCAATGTTTTCTTCTTTTAATTTTGCTAGATATCATTGACTTACTAAGTAATTTGGTGTATTCTTATATTAGATAATTAATTACCCCATGGCCAAGCGGTAAGGCACTAGACTCTGACTCTAGTATCGTTAGTTCGAATCTAACTGGGGTAACCAAAGTAATTAACTATATAGTTAAATATATAGATAATATTAATAAAAAATGATATAATATTCTTGCCTAGAGGGTTGGGATATCGCAATGTATAAAACCAACTAAAGATATATAAGGGGACCCATACCATATTATGTGTTGAAGACTTACTATAAGTAGGGATCCTAAGTAATATGTGAGGTTTACCACCATGTGGTATACGCGCATGGTTTTATCTTTCTGCGAGTCTGCTCTTTGGGTTTTTATTTGGATTATTATATGTAGTATTTATAGTGTAGGTGATACTCAATGTTTGAAAGAGTTATAAAATTAATAGGTGAAGATAATTTAAAAAAAATCCAATCCCAAAAAGTTATGGTAATTGGTCTTGGTGGAGTAGGTGGATATGCTGTAGAAAGTTTAATTAGAAGTGGCATAGAAAATATTGTTGTAGTTGATTACGACATTATAGATATATCCAATTTAAATAGACAAATAATTACAAATAGAAACAATATTGGCACACTAAAGGTCGAAGAAACAACAAAAAGGATATTATCAATTAATCCTAATGCTGTAGTAGAGCAAGTTAAAATTAAGTTAGATGAAAATAATATAAATATATTGTTTGATTACAATCCTGATTATATAATAGATTGTTGTGATACCTTGGCAGTTAAACAAGAATTAATTAAAGAATGTTTAAAGAAGAAAATAAAATTCATCTCTAGTATGGGAACGGGTAATAAAATTAAACCTTCTTTACTTGAAGTAATAGATATTTCAAAAACTTCTTATGATCCTATTGCTAAAAAAATAAGAAAATATTTAAGAGATAATAATATTAGAGGAAAAGTACCAGTAATTTGTTCAAAGGAACAGAGAAATAAATTTAAAGGTGATATACCATCTATGATTTTTGTTCCAGCAACTGCTGGTTTGTTAGGAGCTAATTATGTTATAAATGATATACTTAACACTAAGTAGATTATGATTATATTTTTCTTTATCTAATAAAAATATAATTATCCCGAAAATAAGCGTTCGCTTTTGAACTTATACAACATAAAGAATTCTATTATATATTTAAGAGTACTATTATAGGTTCTTTTTATATTGTTTATTACTATGTTATCCCATAATATAGTTGAATATAGGTAGTGTAAGTTTGTAAGAAATTAGCTTTTTCTTAAATAACTAAATCATTATAGAATTAGTTTAAAATATGTTAATATTCTATAAAAAATAATAATCTCATGTTTTTAGTTTATTTTGTATTAAACTAATATTTAAAAAATAAAAAAACTGATTTTTGTTAATCAGCTTTTCTTTTTTCTATAATTTAAGTATTTTTTATTTAGGATTATCTTTCTTTGCATAATTATATAACTTATAAAACATTTCATTTATTGGTAAATCAAATGTATTTGAGTATTCAATAATACTTCCATTAAAACCATTTTTAGTATTATAATTATTAGTAATTGAAATATCACCTAGATCAAATATTTTATAATCATTTTGCAGTTGCTTTTTTATAATTTCCCATTTGATCATAGCAATACTTCTAATATTACTAAACGATTTGTCAAAGCCCTCTGTTATAAAAGAAACTTCCTTTTTATTAGTAATAATACCAACAGCAGATATAATAATACCTTGTGGGTACATTTTATAGATGTTTGTTCCATTAATTATTTCATTATGGTACTTTGTTACTAATCTATCAGATGTCATTTTTTTGGTTAAAAGATTATTGGTTTTCTTTACTCGAGGATTTTTAAGTTTATTATTTAAGTGTTCATTTTTTAATTGTTCTTTTTTAAGCAAATATCTATAATTATTTATATAAGTTTCTGGGTTTATTTTAGCTAAGTAAAATTCAAATTTATTATTTTGATTAGTAAAACATTCAGACATCTTCTTATAATAATCTTTATTATCAATTAGCTTTAAAAAAGTGTCTAAATCCTCACTTGTCCCTTGATGAACCTCAATTCCTTTTTTTAAACAATCATCAATATTTCTCCTAAGGCTACGTTTAAAATTTTGAAAAGTTTTATTTATATTATTTGTTACTAAAACCATCTTATATCTAGAATTATTTGGCAAATAATTATAATTCAATTTTTTGAAGGCTGATATTATAGAACTATTATTTTCTTTTAAGATAAAATCACTATTATATATTTGATAATTAATAAGGGGAGTTAATCTTAGAAAAATATAATTAGCTTTCTTTAAGTATTGTTTTAATTCATTAGTAAATATTTCTAATAAACTATAATTAAAGAAATTAATTAAATAACCATTAGGAATATAGCCATATTTATATTTTCCATTCAATTTTTTTTCTAATATTAAAGTAGCCGCATGAACAGAATTATTATCATCAACCAAAGCCAAAAAGACTTCCTTATAACCTCTAGCTTTTTCAAGCTTTGCATATTCAACACTTTGCTTATAACTTTTTTTACTATGCATATTAGAGTAATTTTTAAATTGTAATTCAGTAAGTTCTATAATTTTCATATATTCCCTCCCAACCATGAATATTATATCATAAATTTAAAAAATTATATATTAGTTTGTTAACTTTTATATAAATATTTTTTATTTTATAATATAATAAGTTTATATTTAGTTAGGGATGTGATGTTAGTGAATATTATTGTTATAGGTGGTGGTGCTAGTGGAATGGTAGCAGCAATAACAGCAGCAAGAAGAGGAGCTTCTGTTACAATTTTAGAAAGAATGAGTACTTGTGGTAAAAAAATATTAGTAACCGGAAATGGTAGATGTAACTATTATAATGAAACTGTTAATATTGATTTCTATAATAGTACGAAAAAGAATATATTAAAAAGTATTATTAATGATAAAAATAATACTTTAGTTCATAAATTCTTTAGCTCTATAGGAATAATACCTAGAATTAAAGATGGATATTATTACCCATATTCAAATCAAGCTGTTACAATTCTTAATGCTCTTAAGGAAGAAATTCAAAATTTAGGTATCAAAGTTGTACTAGATTATAAAGTTACCAGTATTAAAAAAATAAATGGAGAATTTATCATAAATGATGATAATTGTTATAAAGCTTCTAAAGTTATTGTGGCTAGTGGTGGTTATGCTTACTATAAAGAAGATGAAGTAAATTCTTATAAGTTAGTTAATAACCATAAAATTATTAAACCACTACCTGCATTAGTTCAATTAAAAGTAGATAGTCCCATTACAAAAAAATGGGCAGGAGTAAGAGATTATGCTATGCTATCACTTTATATAAATGATAAGTATAAAGCTAGAGAAACAGGTGAGATTATGCTTACTAATTATGGACTTAGTGGAATTTGTGCTATGCAGTTAAGTGGAGAATGCGCAAGAGCCATTGATGATGGTAAAAAAGTAGAAATTGTTATTAATTTTGTTCCAGAGCTTGCTAAAACAGAAAGTGAAATGGAAAAATTTTTAGAAAGTTATAATATGAGTATCAAGAAAAGAACTATTGGGCAATTACTTGATAATATGCTAAATTATAAGTTAAGTAATATTATATCAGCTAATTATAAAGATAAATATTATAATACTTTATCATCATCTGAAAAAAAACAAATAATATCTAGATTAATAGAGTATAAAGTTAGAATTAATGGAACTAATACTTTTAAAGAAGCTCAGGTTACAACAGGAGGCGTTAGTCTAGAAGAAATTAATATAAATACAATGGAATCATTAAAACAGAAAAATCTTTATATAATAGGAGAATTATTAGATGTTGATGGTAAGTGTGGAGGATATAATTTAGGTTTTGCGTGGATATCTGGAATATTAGCGGGAATTAGTAGTAGTGGAGGGGAAAATGATTAGATTAAGACAAATTAAATTACCTGTTGAAGATAGTAATATTGATAAAATTAAGTATGAATGTGCTAAAAAATTAAAAATAAATCTTGATAAAATAAGAAAAATAAAAATTGTTAAAAGATCTATTGATGCTAGAAATAAACCACTAATTTATTATAGCTATATTGTTGACTTAAGAGTTAGTGGCGAGAAAGCAATAATTTATAAAAACAAACATAATAAAGATGTGGTCTTAGTCGATGATAAAAAATATGAATTTACATCTTTTGGTAATAAACAACTGAAGCTAAGACCTGTAATAGTAGGAAGTGGACCATGTGGTTTAATGGCAGGCTATATGTTAGCAAAGTATGGATACAAGCCAATTATCATTGAAAGAGGAAGTGATTGTGATACAAGAACCTTAAAAGTAAGAGAATTTTGGAAAACTGGTAAATTAGATATAAATTCTAATGTTCAATTTGGTGAAGGGGGTGCTGGAACATTTTCTGATGGTAAATTAAACACCCTAATCAAAGATAAAAATAATTATCATGAGTTAGTTTTTAAAATATTTGTAGAAAATGGAGCCCCAAAGGAAATAATGTATGATAGTAAGCCACATATAGGGACAGATATTTTAAAAAAAATTGTGAAAAATATTAGAAATAAAATAATTGAAATGGGAGGAAGTGTTAGATTTAATACTAAGCTTACAGATATTTTAATTACTGATAATAAAATTAATAGTATTATTGTTAATGAAAAAGAAAAAATTTTATGTGATGTTTTAGTTTTAGCTATAGGGCACAGTGCTAGGGATACATTTGAATTATTATATCAAAAAGGATTTAAAATGGAAGCAAAGCCATTTGCTGTTGGTATTAGGATTCAACATTCACAAGATATGATAAATAAAAATCAGTATGGGGAAAATAATAAAATGTTAGAACCAGCTAGTTATAAACTTACATATAAAGCTAGTAATGGTCGTGGTGTATATACTTTTTGTATGTGTCCAGGAGGATACGTTGTTAATGCCTCTAGCAATAAATTTGGTTTATGTATTAATGGAATGAGTAATTATAAAAGAGAATCTCCTAATGCTAATAGTGCTGTTATAGTAACAGTAAGTCCCAAAGACTTTGGAACTAACCCTTTAGATGGTGTTCAATTTCAAATAAACTTAGAAAGAAAGGCTTATGAACTAGGAAATGGTATGATACCAATATCTCTGTATGGAGATTATAAAAAAAGTAAAATATCTAGAGAATTTGGAAATATTAAACCAGTATTTAAAGGTAAGTATATATTTAAAAATTTAAATGAAATATTTCCAAGTTATGTAAATGAAGCTTTAAAAGAAGGAATAGATAATTTCAATAAAAAAATCAAAGGATATGCTAGTGATGAAGCTATTATAGCAGCAGTAGAAGCTAGAACTTCTTCACCAGTTAAAATAATTAGAAGTGATATAGGAGAAGCAAATTATAGTGGTATATATCCTAGTGGAGAAGGTTGTGGATATGCTGGTGGAATAACCTCGGCAGCTATAGATGGAATAGCAACTTTTGAAAAAATAGCTAGTATTTATAAACCATTAAAATAAAAAGGTGATCAAATTTAGGTCGCTTTTCCTTTGCAAAAATAAATGTTAAACATTAGTTAAAATGTATACGATTTATAATATGGATAACAAACAAAGGTGAACTTTGTTTGGAACACAAT
>CAKPER010000046.1 GCA_934149245.1 uncultured Bacilli bacterium
GTTTCTCTTTTGTATTTAATGCTGTTATTAATAATTTGATTTAAAATAAATTCTAACCATTTAGTATCTGTTAGGATTTGTTTCTTCTTAACATCTACTTCTAATCTAACGTTATTTTCTAGTAAGTCATCTTTATTTTTTAGGGCAACACTTTTAATTATTTCTTGAAGATTTTGTTCCTTAATAAGATAGTCTTTTTCAGCATTTTCACTTCTTACATAATATAGAATTTGATCAATATAATTATCTAATTTTCTAACTTGCTCTATATATCTTTTATCTATTTGATTTTTGTGATTATGACTTAATAAAATTAGACTGGATATTGGCATTTTTACCTCATGAATCCACATTTCTACGTACTCTTTAAAGTCGGTAATACTTAAATTATACTCTTTTACTTTTTCAATCATTGATTTGTTTATTTCATAAAGAGTGTTATAAAATATTTCTCCATCATAGAAGTCTGGAATATTGAGCATTTCTAATACTAAATATTTCTGATCTAGTTTATTTAGAATGTTTTTTAAATTTTGATAAAAGTTGTATCTTCTAAAGAAATCAAATAAAGTATTTAAGAGAACAACGATAATAAAAATAATTGTTATAGCAAATTTTACGGATAATTCTACTTTAAAAACATTTAATATTAAAATAGAGATAATAAAACCTATAATTGATATTAGAAACTGAGGAAATTTATCTAATAAATATTTTTTTAAACTCATAATAACTTATAGCCTTGTCCTTTTCTAGTTTCAATTTTATTTAAAAGACCAAAATCTTGTAATTTACTTCTTAGTCTACTGATGTTTACTGTTAAAGCATTATCGTTTATGAACTCATTATTATTCCATAAATCTGTCATTAAATCATCTCTTTTTACTATTTTTCCTCGATTATTTAAAAGATAAGTAAATATTATCATTTCATTTTTGGTTAGTTCTAATATCTTGTCTTTTTTCTCTAGAATACCTTTTTTAGGATTAACTATAATATCATCATAAAATAAATTATCGCGATTGTTTTCCATACGTTTAAAGATATTTTGAATTCTAAGGAGTAATATTGTTGGATGATAGGGCTTTGTAATGTAATCATCAGCACCATAAGATATAGATAAGACTTCATCTATTTCACTAACTCTACTAGTTACCATAATAACAGGAATATTGGATTCTTTTCTAATTTCTCTTAATAAAATTTCGCCATTGATATTTGGTAGATTTATGTCTAATAAAATTAAATCTGACTTTATTTTTTTGATACTTTCTTTAGCATTTTCAAAATTAGTTAGTGCCTGCACTTTATAACCAGAATTTTCTAGTAAAGTTTTTAATTCATTTCTAATAACTTTTTCATCTTCTATAATTAATATTTTTTTCACTAAGAGCCTCCTAATAATTAATTTTTCTTTAGTTCTATTATATCATTTTTTTGATTATTTAATGTTTTTATTTAAAAATAGTATATTACAATTTTGTAATGTATAAGTATTTTTAGTTTTTATTGATTACTAATAATTAATAGAATAATTAGAGATATAAAAAGGACTGCTACAATAGTTCCTATACCATTTAAGATTTTATTTATTTTTATTTTATCTTTAAATATTTTATTTAAAATGAGATAAAATGTTAGACCAAAGAGTGTTCCTGTTGTATTTGTAATAATATCTGTTATATCAGAAGCTCCAATGCTTAATATAAATTGCAGTGTTTCAAGAAGAAAACTAAATGATAATCCTAAAAGAATTGTTTTTGTATTAGAGGTATTTAACATTTTTAGGAGAATACCTAAGGGAATGAATATTAAAATATTATCAATTACTTCTGATAAGTGAAAGCTTGTTTCGTGTGGATAATAAAAGGGAATTAAATTTATACTTCTTGGAGTTATTAGATCAGAAAATCGGTAAGAAAGTTTAAACAGAATAATCCAAGCTAAGAGAAGAAGATAAATTCCTAATAAAATTTTTGATTTTGTTTTTTCGTTCATATTAAAATTCCTTTCTTTTCTATATTTTAACTAATTTTAAGTGTAAAGTCTTTGATATGACCATAAATTTTTGATTTGAGGGGCTATTTTTTCATAACTCCATAATTTATTACTACGTTCTTTACTATTTGGATCTCTAACTATAAATTTACCATCTTTAATTCCTGTTATGGCGATAATGTGGCCTGTTGTTGTAAAGTCACCTCTTCCCATACTACAAATTATAGGATGACCATTTTCTAATTCTAACATCATATTAGATTTTGATAAACTTATTTCTGTTCCTTTTATTCCAAAATATTGAACTCCTTCAGTAAAAAATGACCAACTTGTTCCAGATTGATAATAGTCATTATTAGCTGAATATAAAGCTATATCATATGGCGTAATATCATTTCTACCTGTTAAACCTGCTAGAATAATATCTAAAGATGTGGGACCACAACCATTTATTGCTATTACATCATCTTTATATATTCCATAGCCCCATCTTTTATCATATTGAAGTAATAATGGGTATTGGCCTTTCTGCACTGTACCTATTGTATCAGAAAAAACTTGGCCTCTATTTTCTTCATACTCTAATACATAATCTGTCATATCAATATTTCTTGCTAGCATTTCTAATAATACTTGGGGATATTTATTTTTATTTTCAATGATACTTTTAATTTTTCTATTACTCTTTGATAATTGATTAAGATAATCTAAATCTACTTTACTTTGATTATTTGCTTCTTCTTGACTTGAAATAGCTGTATTTTCTATATTTCTAAATTTATAATCATAATAAATATTTCTGGAAATAAAACATATAATTAAGGCTATTAATAGTAAAAATACTTTATTTTTTTTCAAAGATATCACTCTCTTTCTTTTTTAGTAAAAGTAAAAAAACAATCATTTAACTAAATACAAATTTATTGTACTAGTTTTCTTATGATTGTTCTTTAATTTTTTCTTAGAGAAATCTTAAAATTTTCTTAAGGCTTATCTATTGGTAAAATTACAGTGAAGTTTGTTTCTTTCAGAGTACTGCTAGCAGTAATTTTTCCATGATGAAGCTCTATAATTTCTTTAGCAATAGCAAGACCTAAACCACTACCTCCTGTTTTACTTGTTCTAGATGAATCAAGGCGATAAAATTTTTCAAATATTCTATCTAACTTTTCTTTGGGAATTTGTTTTCCTTTATTTGTAATTTTTATTATTGCATTTTTTTCATCTTTGATAGCACTAATATCAATATTACTATCATCACTGCTGTAATTTATTGCATTTTTTATTAAATTGTTAAATACTCTACTCAATTTATCTGGATCGCCATATAGTTTTATTTCTTCTTTGGGTGTAAATTTTATCTTTTTATTCAATTCTTTTAATACTGGATAGAAGTCATCTATAATTTGTTCTAGCATTAAATTCAAATTTAGCTCTTCTTTTTCTAATATTATTTTTTCAGAGTTAAATCTGGCTACATCAAATAATTCATTAATTAAATCTTCTAGGCGATATGATTTATCTAGAGTAATATCAATATATTTATTTCTTTGTTCCTCAGGCATATCTTTTATTTCGCTTAATAGAGATAAATAACCTATCATTGAGGTTAGTGGTGTTTTTATATCATGGGCAAGATAAACAATTAATTCATCTTTTTTTTCTTCGTTTTCTCTAGCTAGTTTTTCATTTTTTATGGCCTCTATTTTAAAATGATTTAATTTTTTTTCAACTTCTGACATTTCTGGGGGTAAATTTATATATTCTACATTTTTATCAAATAATTTATCAGCAGATTCTGAAATGGCAGATATATAAGAAAAGATTTTTTTAAGAAGTTGGTATAGTAAAAATAAAACTAAACTTAATGATGATAATATTAATATAAAGAAAATATAGCCTTTTTCAAAAATGGTGTTATAAATGTTATCTAAGAAAAGATAAAGATTTGGATTATCATCATATAGCCATTGAAAATCTAAGTTAGATATTGCTTCGGCAATGATAATCATTGCTATTACCATTATTATTAGACCAATTATGCATTCTACAATAAAACTCCAAAATGTATTCTTTACTAGTCTTTTCATGGTATCATTATTTTTCAATTTTATACCCCATTCCATAAACTGTTTTTATATATTTGGCATTTCTTCCACTATCATTCATTTTTTCTCTTAAGTGTCTGATATGAACCATTATTGTATTGTTATCTTTTTCATAATATTTTTCTTTCCAAACTTTGAAAAATAAGTCATCACTTTTAACAACATTGCCTCTGTTTAAACATAACTCCCATAAAATGGAAAATTCTGTTTTTGTAAGTTCTATCTTTTTTTCGTTGAAATAAAATTCACGAGTGCTGTTATTTATTACTATTCCTCTGAAATCTATTTCATCTTTATTTATTTCTTTGTTTTGAATGTTATAGTTTTTATATCTCCGTAATTGAGCTTTAACTCTGGCAATTAATTCGAGAGGTTGAAATGGTTTTGTTACATAATCATCTGCCCCAATACTAAGGCCAGTGATTTTATCAATATCTTCTACTTTAGCTGTTGCAAAAATTATAGGAAAATTATATTTTTTTCTGATTATATTACATAATTCAAAACCATCTATATCAGGCATCATAACATCTAGTATTGCTAAATCTATTTTTAAGTTATCTAAATTATTTAATACATCTTTGGAGGAATAATATTTATAAACGTTATAATTTTCGTTTTTTAAATATATTTCTAATAAATCAGCTATTTCTTTTTCATCATCTACTATTAAAATATTAGTCATTAGATACCATCCTTTCAGTTTGTAAGTAACGCTTATGTAATAATTATAACACTACCTAAATAACTAATTCTTAATTTTTTCTTAAAATTGTTTTTTATGTATTTTAATAATAATTTTATTAATTACTTAATTTTTTAATAAGAGATAGAAAATAAAGAATTTTAGTGGATAAGTTTAATTATCTAGTCTTTTACTATAATAATCTAGTCCTGAGTATGTGCCATCTAAATTTTTCCTTCTATTTGCAACATATCCATCTTTTTTAAAACCAGATTTAATTAAAACACTTGATGATGCTTTATTATTTTCATTACAGTAAGCTTCAACTAAATAATATTTTCTTTCATTTAATAAATAATTAGATATTGCAATAGTAGCTTCAGTTGTGTATCCTTGCTTCCAATAATCAAATAATACAATATATCCTATTGAACAATAATTATTATCTTTATTAATTTCACCTACCGAAATATTACCAATTGGTTTATTATTTTCTTTTAATGTTATTACCCATTTTTCGCATTCGTCGGTATCAGCATTTTTTATCCAGTTTTTAATACATTGTAATTCTTCTTCTTTTGATATGTCAGAAAAATTAAGATAAGTTGCTAATCTTTTATCTGTTATTATTTCATATTGCATATCTATATCTGATTCTTTAAATCTTCTTAAAATTAGTCTTTCTGTTGTTATAGTTGGACTTAGCATTTGATCATCTCCCATTAAATTTTGTAATTTTTGGTATTTAAATATTATTACCTATAAATAAATAGTATCTTTATAACTTTTTTGTTTTAGTTTTTATAAATCTTTTTTCTAATTCATTATTAATAAAATTAAGGTTATTTTCTCCTTTTTGGGGAATTATAGAATTTAATGTTATGCTTTCTTTTTCTTTTAATAATTCACTAAACATTTCGTGAATTAGAGATATATCATCAGCACAGAATACACTATTAATATTATAATTCTTTTTTAAATAATTTATATAATATAAAGCACATGATATTTTTGCTTCTCTTAATGCTTCTACATCTTGAAATTTAGTCATTAGTAATACATCATTATCAAAATATTTTGAAAGTTTTTTTTCATAAACTTCAGTAATATCTGGATGTTCTGTAGATAACATTCCAAAAAGTAAATAATCACTGTTGTTATGCTCTTTTAATTTTTCTAATAGTCCTGCAAATTTTTTACATTCTTCCTCAGTAAATCCACCATCAACAGTACCATAAATATCGCAAAAGAATAATGTTATGCTTTTTCTTCTATTCTCATTTATTATACTATTAGTCATAATTACCTCCAAGTTATTTTTTATTATATATATATTAAATTATTTGCTTTTATTCTTATTAACACTATCAATTATTGTAGGAATAATATCATTTAATTTTTCGTTATCTTTAATCATTTCTAATATTAAATCATGTGGATAATTTGAAAATAAATATTTTCCTATTTTATAAACTGCACCATATCCATCAATTTGATCAAAATTATTTATATCTTCTAAAGAAAAGTTTTCCTTTATTTCATGTTGACATTCTGGATTGCCTAATGTTGTTGCTATTGTTTCCCAAAACCATCCAGGATTTTCAGAGCCTATTTGTTGTTGACAAAGATGAGTAAATTCATGACAAGCATTATAACAAAATTCTTCTTCAGTGTATAAACTATAATCTTTTTGAGTCATAACTAAATCTAATGATTGCATATTTATATTGCCGTCTTCTGTGTTTGCAATCATCCAAGATTGATATTCTCGTGGTTTAATTTTCTTTTTATTTTTTTCGCTTTCTTCTAAAGCTTCTCTTTCAAAGGAAACGACCAAGTTCTCTTTATATTTTTCTAAATTATTGTATAGTTTTATTACTATTTTTTTATCGTAACTTATTTTAAAAAAAGATAAAATTGATGGTATTCTAAGTTTTAGTATTTTTATTAATTTACTAATGTACCTTTTATCACATTCGTTATAATATATTTGAAATAATTCATCCTCATATAACATATTATCACAACTCCTATTTCTCATAATTTTTAACTAAAGGCTTACTGCAATTAAGCTTATTTTTTATAATATTTTTTATTTCTAAATCTAAATTAGACATATTAGCAAGATATAACATAAAATTACTTTTAGCAACATTATTATAGGTATTATTAGAAATTTCATTATCAATTGTTTTGCTAAAATATTCATCTTCTATTTCAAAACAATTTTCATAAGAAAATATAATATTATTATAACATTTATTTGCACTATTTGGGTACTTTTCCAAAATATCATCACTAAGACTATTGTAATCATATTCTAATAAATTGTATCCACTGATACTATCCTCTCCTGTAATTATAAATCTATCAATATTATAATATTTATCAAGTGCTGTTAATAAAATTTTATTATTTGTATTTTTTCTTGATAAGCTTCATTAGTTTTTAATCTCTCAAATTCAGTTATTAAATATAATTTAAACTCCGGAGATAGCCAACTTGCAAATTCAAATGCAATATCTGGATGGGCATATGTTCCAATACTATATCTCCCACCTTTTGAAATTATTCCTATTGCTTTAGTTCTTTTTACCCATTGTGTTGGTGACATTGCAAATGAGTTTCTACCGTATTCAGTTTTAATTTGGTCGAATTCGACCAAATTAAAATTTTGATTATGAATTTCTTCCCATAGTCCAATATAATCAATAGTATTTACTCTTCTTAACCAGTTTTTAACTGTAAAAGATGGATCACTTGAATTTTGATACTTTGCTAAATCAGTTAAAGAAATGTAATTAATATTTCCAACTCTTAGTATTCCCACCTTATTTTCTTTAACTATTATTTCTGCTGTTACTAAATCTTTTTTCAATATTTTTTTCTCCTTTCTATTTAGATTTTAAAAGGTGTCAACAAATATAATCATTGTTCACACCTTTATTTTACTACATATTTTTAATATTTTGTGGACAAGTTCTAAAACTCGAACCAATTTATAATTTTTATAATTATTAGTTTTCCGTTATTTTATGCTACTTTCCACAGCATTGTTTGTATTTTTTCCCCGAACCACATGGCCCTTTGTATTCGGGATTTTGGAAGCTTTTGGGAGCACTTGGCTCGTTAATTCGACACTTGGTTACACTTGGGAGCACTCCGCAGCACTCAGCAAACCTAGCAGAACTTATCTAAAAACTTATCTAAAAATAACGAATTTTAAGTTTTTACAACTTCTAAATAATACTATAAATTAAGCAATTCTTTTTTCTTTTTGGCAAATTCTTCTTGTGATATTGCACCCATATCAAGAAGCTCTTTTAACTTCTTAATTTCATCTAAATTACTATCATTTTTTATAATTTGTTGAGGTTGATTTTGTCTTAAATTATAATTTTCAATGTATTCTTTGATGGACTGTGCTATCTTATTCTCATTAGCATAATTCCCCCACGGATCTTTGAAATACACAATATTTTCATCTTTTACTCGCTCTAATGGTTTACTTTTTTTTGCCTCGATAGTACCAGGAACAATAAATTGTAAAAATCCTGTTGTAAAAGTTGTTGATTTTTTTAATTGAACACTTGTAATTTGGTTTAGCATAATTGTTTTATCCCCAACGAATCCATGAGTTAATTTTGAAATGGCACCTGGCCTAGATATTGTTATGCTATTTTGATTTATTCTAATTTTTGCTTTTCCCTCTCCCATAACTTTAAAAAGAAATTCTTTTCCTAATATGTCATTCATAGAATTAGTATTTAATTCTACAATTTTACTACCACAACTTGTGCAAAATTTTGCACCATTTTCAATTTTAGTTCCACATTTCGTACAATACATAACTTCACTACCCTTCATTTTTATTATATCACATTATCTTTTGATCCTTTTATTATTTCAACTTTTGTTCTAAAATTCATTGATATTATATCATTTTTATGGATATTCATAGTATATCTACTTCCACAATGTCATTTTATTACAAATTACAATTTAGATAAGTTTTAGATACGTTTTGCATTCAATTTGAAACATGCTTATAATTATTCAAATACTGTAATCATAGAAAAAAACACAATTCCTTATTTTATGTGGCGTTGCCGCTTATTTACCACAACATTGTTTATACTTGCGTCCTGAGCCACATGCTGTAAAATCTTGTATATTTTAAGTATTATCTATATTATACATATTTTTTTTATTTACAAGGGTTATAGCACAGGG
>CAKPER010000047.1 GCA_934149245.1 uncultured Bacilli bacterium
AAATCAGAGAAATTATAGATACCATAAATATTACAATAAAAATTATTTTTTTTGTATTAGACATTTTATCACTTCCAGTTTATATTATACCAAATTTCTGACGAAAAGTCTTTGGCTTTAAGTAAATTTTCATTTACAAAAAAAGCACTTGAGTTTAGTATATATGTCGTTCAAAGCAAAAAACAAATCAAATGCTGCTTATATTATATACATTTTATAAATTAAATAAAGAAGGTATTTTTTATGACTAAAGACATGTAAAAAGTCAAAGATTTATTATTACTAAGAAAATGTTCAGATAGAACTATTTCGAACTATTTAAGTTGTATTAATAGATTAAAAAATCATGAAAAAGTAACATTGAAAAAAGAAGAATTAAATTTTGATATATTTAACTCCTCTTCTTCCAATGTACTAATGTTATATTCTGAAGATAACCTTACAAGACTAGCCCTAAGGGGATTAGCTTACTAATATTCAATCCAGTCAATAAAATTTTACACTATCAATATTCATTATAATGTAAAATAGATGTTTTTAGGTTCTTCGAATTTCGATGGACTTGGCTTAATTTAGTTAGGTATACTTTGGAATACTGTACTTTGTATTTTTTTGTTATATAAACATTGTACCAAAGAAGTGTGTCAATGTTTTTTTATTTATCAAAAAAATTAGCTCAATTATTTTGAACTAATTTTGTCTAAATCCACCAAATTTCGAAAAACTTGTTTTTATAGATTAAAATCTTATGATAAAAATATTTTACTTATGAATATTAATTTTTTTGTTTTTATTAACAATAGTCTTATATATTTAATATTAGCAACTTGCTTTTATTAAATCTTTAAATAAATTAATAGCATTTTCTAGAGTTTCTGGATTGTATTCATTTTTATTTTTATTTATATCTATAGCATATATAACATATTCTCCATCAATTAGTTTATAATGACCTTTAAAGATTTGAATTCCTGTCCAACTTCTATAATAATTAATAGAGATATCGTCACAATACATAAACCAGTGCTCTTCCATAGTTTGAGGTATATATCCTTTTTTTAAATTCTCCATCTGCTTGTCTGTTAATTTTATATTACATTCTACAGTGTCAAAAGCATCAAAATCAATAGTTTTCCAGCTATCTTTTGTCGCTGTTTGTTTTATTTTTTTATAATCAATTAAAGATATAAAATTTTCAACTAACTTATCTAAATATTCTTTTTTTTGTAAACTATTAATCCATTTTGGATAAATGCTATTATATCCATAAATCAGGCCGGCTAAGCCTCCAGTTAAAGCTGCAATTGTATCTGTATCATCCCCTAAATTTACAGCTTTTAAAACTGCATCAGAATAATTATTTGTTGTTAATAGACACCAAAATGATGCTTCTAAGCTATCTATTACGTAACCAGTTGATTTAATTTCAATTTCTTTATACTTGGAAATATCATTATAAATAACTCTATTAAATACTTTCTTTAAGTCATCTAGATTACCAATAATGCTATTTCTATTATCTTCTAAAACTTTTTTAATAAGACTTTGCATACTATGATAAGCTTTTTCAGTGTCTTCAATTGTTAAATATTCATTAATAAATATGGTATATATTATGCAACTAAATATACTATAAATATGAGCATGAGTCATGCTAGAGATATTATTAACAACATCAAATATTGGATCATCTGTATAATGTAAATATAAAGATACTGGTAAAATTCTCATAAGTGAACCATTACCGTTTGTATAAATATCACTGCCACCACACTTGAAATTATTTTTATTGTTATTATATTTTCTTAAAGCAAGTGCCGTTGCATTACCAATATCAAAAACATCATTAGCTGGAGTATATTTTGCATATTTATACCATTCTAAAAAATTATTCATAATATCTGTGTAATCTATACTTTTTTTATTATTTAAAGAATCAATAGTAGCTATTACCATAGAGCTATCATCTGACCAAGTACCTTTAGGTTGATTATGAGTACCATACTCTAACATATCAGTTACTCTATTTTTTCTTAATTCTTCTCTATTTATAAATTCAACTGGAACACCTAAAGCATCTCCTACAAAGAAACCAAACAAAGCCCCTTTTATTCTGCCTTTTTCTGATATTTTATTTTGGGGTTTGTCATTATTAAAAATATTAAACATTATATTCACCTCTCTTATGTTTTCTTATATCATAGTTAATATATTTTTCTAATATAATTTTATCATAAAACATTTACATTGACACTTTACGAAAAAAGATAAACTAGCTAATATTCATCTTATAGATTTATACCATCAATACATGTTTTATAAATCCATTGTTTCAAATCATTATTATCACCAGACTCATAGAATTTAATTAATTTTTCAAAAAATGTTTGTTGATTTTCTTGAGAAATAGTTATAATTCCACACCCATTATCTATCATTATTTTATTAGCAAATAACATTCCTACTCGCTTATTACCATCTATGAACATCTGTCTTCTCATAATCCAAAGCATAACCTCTATTGCTATTTCTGTCTTAGTTTTATCTGTTTGAATAAGCAATATTTCTAATTCTTCTTTTATCTGACTTTCAATAGGAAACTGTGGTTTCCAAGTAGTCCCACCAATATTTACTGGTGTAGATCTTAATTTTCCTAAATCATTATCTAAAACTAATTTATCGCAAATTAATTTATGTAAGTGACATAATACTTTAAAATCATAATCTATTTCATCATTTTCTAATATAAATTGCCAAGCATACTTTAAATTATTAATTGCAATAATATTATCAACAGTCAAACCATTAACAATTCCACCGTCATAAATTGCTTGTGTTTCGGGATAAGTAACACCTATTCCTTCTAAATTTGCACTTTTCCAAATATAATCAACTATATTTCTTTTAGCAACAAAAACATTTTGCTCTCTTGTTAAATTAAATTTATTTTCCATAACCTACTCCTTATTACTTAGTGTAGTATGAATAGTTTTCTACACTACCACCTATTTTTTATTAATAACTTAATATTCGTTTATTAACATAATATTAATGTAATAGATATTATAACATTAATTAGTAATCAAAATTGTAATATCACATTATTTTTCATATTCTTTTAAGCTAACTAATATAGCTTGTTTTTATATATCTTTATACATTTTCGTACTTAATTATACCACAATTAATATGGTTTTTTATCTATTTTTTTAGAAAAAAGAAATAAAAACTAGTACCCAAAAATCTAACTAATTCTTTTAAAATAATACTTTTACATAACTAGCAAAACAATATTATAAAACCTAATTTAAATTTCTAAAATCATAAATTTTTCATATAATTAAATATGAAAAACAATTTTATAAAGTCAACAATAATATTAATATTAGGTGGATTAATTGCCAAAATATTGGGAATGATTATTAAAATAGCACTAACTAGAGCTATTAGTACTGAAGGAATAGGAATATATTCTTTAATATTACCAACATTTAATTTATTTATAACGCTCTGCTCTTTAGGACTTCCAGTTGCTATATCTAAGTTAGTAAGTGAAGGTAAAAATAATAATAAAAAGATTGTTCTATCAATAATACCACTAATGTTATTATTTAATTTTATTTTAATGATTATTCTTTTATTATTAGCACCCATATTAAGTAAATATTTATTAAAAAATAGTATTACTTATTATCCATTATTAATGATAGGATTAACCCTTCCCTTTATTTGCATTTCTTCAATATTAAAAGGATATTTTTTTGGAAAAGAAAAGATGTTTCCAGCAACTCTATCAAGTATAGTAGAACAGTTAGTAAGATTAATTTTGACTATAAAATTAATACCTAATCTAATGTATTACTCCTTATCAGTAGCAATTTGTGGTGTAGTTTTAATAAATATTATAAGTGAATTTTCATCAATTATTGTATTACTTTGGTTTACTCCTAAAAATGTTAATATTAGTTATAAAGATTTTAAACATAATAAAATAGTTTTAAAAGACTTGTTAAATATAAGTATTCCTACCACAGGAAGTCGACTTTTAGGATCTTTAACCTATTTTTTAGAACCAATTATTTTAACTAATATTCTTTTAAAAGTAGGATATACAAATAAATACATCACTATGCAATATGGAATTATAAATGGTTATGTCTATCCCCTTTTATTAATGCCATCATTTTTTACTTTAGCTATCTCTAGTGCTCTTTTACCAGTAATTTCTAATCATTATAGCAAAAAAGACTATAAATATTCTAAATATAAAATTAGGCAAGCTATTTTCTTATCACTACTAATAGGTATACCTTGTACAATAATATTTATGACAATTCCAGATATTTTACTTAAATTAATATATAATACAACTGAAGGAATAAACTATATAAAAACAACAGCCCCATTCTTTTTAATGTTCTATATTCAAGCACCACTTACTACTAGTATGCAAGCTATGAATATGGCTAGAGAAGCTATGATGGGAACATTTATAGGAGCTATTATTAAAATAATTCTTCTTCTCTTACTATCATATCTAAAGATAGGTTTATGGTCTTTAATAATAGCAACTATTGTAAATATTTTCTTTATAACAATTCATCATATATATTATGTTAAAAGAAAGTTGCATTAAAAAACTGATATTATAATGATTGAGCCTCAATTTTAAAAAAGAGAAACTATCATAATATAAATATCAGTTTTCTTAATTTTTATAAAAAGTACTTATAACTAATTATAATTGTTTTAACCTGAGATATTCTAAATACCCACCAGAAATACTAAACGTATTATAGCCAAAATTAGAAAGTCTTTCTGCTATTTCTAGACTTTGATCACCACTATCACAATATAAATAATAGGTATTATTTCGACTTAAATAACGGCTATAATTACTAAGTAAATTATAATACGGAATATTTATAGCACCATTTATATGACCCATATTATAATAATAAGCATTTCTAATATCTACTATGATAGGATTAGACATTCTAAATACATCTTCTAAACTTATACTATACAAATACCACCACCTCTTACTTTAATATATTAAGTAAGAAGCATTTAGTAAGTGCTATTACCATATCTAACGAATTATTCCTAGATGTTGTACCTCTTCATCGCTAAGATAAGAAAGAATTTCTTTAATAACAACTCGCTCATCAAAAGGATAACGAACACCTTCTATTTCTTGATAATCCTCATGTCCTTTTCCAAGAATTAAGATAACATCACCTTCTTGAGCATTACATATACTATATTTAATAGCTTCTCTTCTATCAGGAATTATAATATATTCACCATCTGTTTTTTTCATACCAATTAAAATATCATCTATTATTTTATTATTATCTTCATATCTAGGATTATCTGCAGTTAGAATACTTAAATTGGCATATGTACCTGAAACTTCTCCAGTATCATATCTTCTTTGACGACTTCTATTGCCACCACAACCAAATACAGTAACTATTCTCTTAGGACTAGTTTCTTTAATTGTTTTTAAGACATTTTCCATAGCAATACCACTGTAAGCATAATCAATTAATACTTTAAATTTATTAGAAACTGTGACTTTCTCAAGTCTGCCCTTTACATTAACATCTTCTAAACTTTTCTTAATAACTTTAGTATCAATATTTAGTAGATTAGCAATACTTATTGCTGCTATTGCATTATAAGCATTAAAATTACCAGGAATGCTAACTTTAAAATCATCTTTTACAGCACCATCTGTTTTAATTTCAATTCCAATAAATTTATCATTAAGAACAGATCTACAATCTAACAATCTATAAGTTGCTTCTTTATTTTTACCAAAAGTATAGATAGAACAATTAGTATTTTCCATCATATAAGAAGAATATTCATCATCAATATTAAAAATACCAACTTTACATTGCTTAAATAAAAGACTTTTGCAATATTTGTAATCTTCAAAACTCTCATGTTCATCTTTTCCTACATGATCTAAACTTAAGTTAGTAAAAACAGCATAATCAAAAACTACATTTACCCAACGTTTTAGTTTTAATGATTGGCTAGATATTTCCATAACAACATATTTAATACCATTATCTAGCATATCACGCATATATTTAAAAACATCATAAGATTCTGGAGAAGTATTCATAGTGTGAAAATACTTATCTGCGTAAAAAACACCTATTGTTCCGATTAGGCCACAGCTCCACCCATTATCTTCGATTATTTTTTTTATCATCCAACTAGTAGTAGTCTTTCCTTTAGTACCAGTAATAGCAACTGTAGTTATTTCTTTATCAGGATAGTCAAATAAAGTTCTCGATAATTTTGATAAGTCTACTCTCGTATCACTTAACTTAATCACTGTAACATTACTTGGAACCTCGACATCTTCCATAACAAATAAACACTTACAACCAAGCTTTATAGCAGCGTCTATATAATCGTGCCCATCAACACGAAAGCCTTTTATACAAACAAAAGCTACATCCCTAGATACTTTTCTAGAGTCATAAGCAATATCTTTAATCTCTAGCTCTAAATCCCCTTGAATTAATTCATAATCAACATCAGTTAATAATTTTCTTAATTTCAATCATATCACCTCATCTATATATATTATAGCAGATAATAAATATAAATACCAATATTACTTTACACTTAACAGATTTTTATTAACGGTATGTTACTTTTTTCTTGACAATCAACTAAAATATGATAAAATATACACTAAACATTTAAAGAAAAGAGGAATAGTTATGGATAAATATTTGTTAAATACGGAGAAAAAAGAAATTGATAATATAACAGAAATGTTAAGTAATAGTCTTGATAATAAAGATATTGAGGATGTAAAAGTTAAATTTAATAATATCATTAAAGAAACTAAAGATTATAGTATAGAAGATATTTTAAATTATATATTAGAAGAATTTGCTAAAGACTTATCACCATTATTAGATAAAAATTATACTCCTGGATTACAGGCTGGTATCAAGAATAAAAATTTTAACCTTTCTTTATATGGAGGATATTATAACGGAAAGAAAGAAAAAGAAATAGATGAAAATACTATGTTTTCATTTGATTCTGTAAGTAAAATATTAACTTCTATAATAGCAGCTAAAGAGCCTAAAACAACTATTAGCCAACTAAATAAAGATTTTAATTTAGATACTAATATTCAAGATATTCTAAACTTTACAGCAATGATAAGAACTGATAGAAGAATTGATAATTTATCTCCAGAAGATACTATTAAAATACTTAAAAACGTAAAAGAAGATTTAGAGGAGAAAAAGTTACAAAAGAATTTCTATCAATATAATGATATTGGATATATGATTTTAAGATTAAGTATTGATAACTTTATTTTAAAATTAGATAACTTATTAAATTTAATTGACGATAAAAATTTAACTTATAAAAATTATGAAAATAAATCTCTTATTACTGGAGGAAAACTTGAAGAAGAATTTTTAACTCCTGATAGAAAAGGTAGAAAAATTATCTTTCCTGGACATACAGGATTATACGGAAATATTACAGGACTTTTGAATTTATTTGAAAACTTTATTGAAAACGATAAAATTTTATCAAAAGAAGAAAAAGCAGAATTATTTAAACAACCATATACAGATCCAAAAGTTTATACAAAAGAGGGTAATATTCAAACTGGAAAAAATGGTAGTCCTCAATATATGGCTAAGATTGCTGGAATATATAGAAAACCTAACGGAATTACTTCTCCAGACTATAGCAAGATGGCTTCTTGTGATATATCAGATATTTCTACAGATAATGCTAAAGCCTCAACTGGAACATCAGGTGCTTGGACAGTATATGATAATATAGAGAATTTTGGCAGTTATGTTGGAGGACTTCTTACTAATCCATACTCTTATGTAAAAAAAGATTTCTATGAAAATAGTAGAAATGAAATTCCTAATACTAATTTAACAGTTAATCAAAACGGCGTTATTTTAGGATATCAAACTAAGTTAAATTATTATAAAGATCTTATAACAAAGTATGGACTATTACTTGAACTTTTAACAAAATATATTGAAAAAGATGATAAAAAGGCTCTAGACAGCACTAGAAAACTTGTTAAAAAAATATAAAAAAACAGCTTTATCTAATTACTTATGATAAAGTTGCTTTTTTTGTACATCTACTATGTATTAGTTTCATAATATATCTTGCTGTAGGTTGTGCTAAAAGTATTTCACACCAAAAGGCAACGCAAAAGTTACGAGGCCAGTGTGTTAAAAAGGTTGCAAATGGTGCTAAACTAAGCTTCCCTTGCCCTATCATACTACCTAATATGGTCATTATCATTGACATACCAGTAACACAGAATAATATATTAAATAATACTTTACTATTAAAGCTATCATTATTAGTAGTAAAAATACTCATTAATTTATCAGATATTTTTCCAACAATAAAATGTTCAACTAACATAGCCGTTAACCAAATAATAGGAATCATTTTTAAAATAATCAATAAAACTTTAAGATTAATCATCCCAAATGATGTACCAATATTTAAAAATAACATTACTATTACTGTAATTAAGGCAATTATACCACCATATATTAAACCTTCTTTTTCATTATAAGGTAATCTTTTATCCATAATATTACTCCTTTCTTTTTCAAACATAGTTAATTTTAGCACATTTAAATTTTCTTCGTAAGTAAAAATTTTTAGTTTTTAAAAAAAATTGGCACTATGACCAATTTTTATTCAGAGTGTAGACAAACCCTAGATTTTTTCTAAGGGTTTTCTTATGAATAAAATTTTTATAAAACTTTTCAATATT
>CAKPER010000048.1 GCA_934149245.1 uncultured Bacilli bacterium
CCCAATTGAGTATAGAACTCAACTAGGGTTTAAATAAATATCTTTTTACTGTCTACTTTTTATTGACAAGTTCATTTAGAAAACTAGAATCATCTTTATCTTTAATTTAAAAAAAGTAAGAGAAAAATTAACTATGGAAAAAGTAGAATATGTTAAGGTTCCATATATAGCAATTAATGGATTAATAAAGACTATTTTAAATCACGATGCCCTACTAAAGTAACCTAAAACATTTTAATGTCTGAATAATCTATAATTTACTATTAAATAATTTTAACACTTATATGTGCTTTTTTCTCTTACATGATAAGTATAACATATAAATTATTAAAAGTATGTAACCAATTCGGTTACATTTACACAAATTTGTCAAATATTTGAAAAAAATTTTTAGTTATTAACTTTTTTAGGTATTAGAGTAAAAAAATTATAGTTTTGTATTAAAAGTTATAAAAATAAGAGAAGATATTTTAGTGAATAATGAGAAAAGCAAAAAATTAACTTCTAATAAATTAACAGATAAAAGTCTAGAAAATAATATTTATAATATTGCTATATTTTTTATTTATGATAAAATAATTAACCATGAGAAAGAAGGGATAGTAATATGGTTGAAACTAATTTGCCCGTGCTGCTTTTAAAAAATATTATTTTATTTCCTTACAATGAAATTAGAGTGGAATTTACTATGTCAAGGGAAAAATTAGTTTTATCAAATGCTTTGAATTACCATGATAATCACCTTTTATTAATAAATTCATTTGATCCATTGGAAGAAAATCCTAGTATTAAAGATTTACCTAGTATTGGAGTTATTGGTAAAGTAAAGTCTAAAATAGAGTTATCCAATGGTGTAGTTAGAGTAGTACTTTCTGGCTTGGCTAGAGTGTCAGTATTAAATTATTTAAAAGATGAGGATGGATGTTTAGAATCATTTGTAATCCCTACTAGAGATATAGATGAAGATAAGATAGAAGCTGAAGCTTTAAGAAGAGTACTTTTGAAAGATCTTAATAATTATATTGAGTCTTCTTCTTTAATGTCTAATAGTGTTTTAGGAAGAATATCAGGTGTTGATGATATTGGAAAATTAACAGATATGGTAGTACCAGAGTTACCTATTAATTATACAGGTAAGTTAAAGTATTTGACAGAAATAAATGCTGTTAATAGAATAAAATTATTAATTGAAGATTTAAAAAAAGAAATAGAGACTGTAAAGTTAGAAAATCAGATTGAGATGAGTTTAAAAGAGAAGATTGATTCTTCACAAAGAGAATATTTATTAAGAGAAAAAATTAGAATAATGAAAGAAGAACTTGGGGAACAAGCTCTTCAAGAGACAGAGATTGATAATTTAAAAAAAAGGGTAGCTGCGAAAAATCTACCTAATAAAGTAAAAATGCGTTTATTAGATGAGATAAAGAGATATAGTTTATCTTCTAATGCTTCATCGGAGATAAATATTATTAGAACTTATATAGATTGGCTGTTATGTTTGCCGTGGAAAGAGAGAACACAAGATAATTATAAGATAAAACAGGTAGAAGAAATATTAAATGAGACTCATTATGGTCTTGATGATGTAAAGAGAAGAATTGTAGAATTTGTAGCAGTTATAAGTCATACTAATAGTGTTGATAATAGTCCAATATTATGTTTAACTGGCCCACCAGGTGTAGGAAAGACAACTTTAGCTAAATCAATTGCTAAATCGTTATCAAAAAGATTTGTTAAAATAAGTGTAGGTGGTATTTCAGATGAGGCTGAAATAGTTGGGCATCGTCGTACTTACTTAGGTGCAAGTCCAGGTAAAATAATTCAAGGTATGAAAAAAGTTGGAGTTAATAATCCAGTTTTTCTAATTGATGAAATAGATAAATTAACGCATGATTATCACGGCGATCCTGCCTCTGCACTTCTAGAAGTTTTAGACAAAGAACAAAATAAAAATTTTTGTGATAATTATATAGAAGAAGAGTTTGATTTATCACATGTTTTGTTCGTTTTAACAGCAAATGATATATCGAAAGTGCCTGCTGCTTTAAGAGATAGATTAGAGATAATAGAATTATCTAGTTATACTAATTATGATAAACAAGAAATTGCTAGAAAATATTTAGTTCCCAAATTATTTAAGGAATATCGTATTAGAGATTATAATGTTAGTATAAACGATCATGCTATTAATAAAATAATTACAGATTATACTAAGGAAGCAGGAGCTCGTGAACTTTCTAGAAAGATAGAGCAAATATGTCGTAAAGTAATAGTAGATGATGTTAGAGATACAATAATTAAAGTATCTAATTTGAAACAATTTTTAGGTTCAAGTAAATATTTCCATCAAAAAAATGATAATTATAATACAAGTGGTATTGTGAATGCTCTAGCTTATACAGCATATGGTGGTGAAATTCTTAAAGTTTCTGCTACTATGTATAGGGGAGATGGAAAGATTAAGGTTACTGGTTCTGTTGGTAAGATTATGGAAGAATCTGTTTCAGTTGCAATGAGTTATATAAAAGCTAATGCTGATAACTTTAATATAGATTATAATTTGTTTTTGAATAATGACTTCCATATTCATATAGAAGAGGGGGCTAGTCCTAAGGATGGGCCAAGTGCTGGTGTTACAATTACAACATCTTTAATTAGTCTTTTAAAAGATAAAGTAGTAACTAATGATATAAGTATGACAGGGGAAATGACACTTCGAGGAAAAGTATTGCCAATAGGTGGCTTAAAAGAAAAACTTATAGCGGCAACCGTAAATAATATTAAAAAAGTATTTATTCCAGTAGAAAATAAGCCAGAATTAGAAGATATTTCGGATATTGTTAAAAGTAAGTTACAAATAATTTTAGTGAGAGATTATTTAGAAATGTATTATTATTTATTTGCACCTTCTAAAAAATAATTAGTACTTATTAGTTTTTTGTGATAAAATATAATTTGTATAGATTATTATAGGAAGGAATATAAGACTATGAGAGAAGAATTGTTGAAATTACCCAAGATAGAACTACATCTTCATTTAGATGGTTCTATGTCTTTAAGTGTTGCTAAGAAAATTAGTAATTTACCCGATGACGTTTTAAGAAAAAAAATGATAGCTCCAGATAAATGTAATAATTTGAGTGAATATTTAACTAAATTTGATTTTACGACAAGTCTTATGCAAACAAAGGAAAATTTATCTTTGATAGCAACTGACTTAAGTGATTATTTAAAAAGACAAAATGTCATATATGCTGAGGTTAGGTTTGCACCCATGTTTCATACAAGAAATGGTTTATCTTATGATGAGATAATTACTTCAATATTAGAAGGATTTGATAAAAATAGCCATCCAAAAGTTAATCTTATTCTTTGCTTGATGAGAGGAGCAGATGATAATGATAATTGGAAGACGGTTGAGGTAGCTAAAAAATATTTACATAAAGGCGTTTGTGCTATCGATTTAGCTGGAGCTGAAGATAAATATCCTCTAACACCTTATTTAAAATTTTTTGAAAAAGCTAGAGAGGAAGGTATTCCATTTACTATTCATGCTGGTGAGAATGGAGAAGCTTCAGAAGTTGAGAAGGCTATTATGGTTGGAGCTAAGAGAATAGGTCACGGTATACATGCTATAAATGATGTTAATGTTATGAGAGCATTACGTGATAAGAATGTGTTGTTAGAAGTTTGTCCTACTAGTAATGTTCAGACAAATGCTATTGACACCTATGCTAATCATCCTATAAAAAAACTATATGATGAGGGAATTTCTGTTTCTATAAATACAGATAATAGAATAGTATCCAATATAGAATTAGTAGATGAATATTTAAAATTAAGTAAGTATTTTGCTTTTACTCTAGATGATTATAAAAAAATGAATATAGAAGCTTGCAAACATGCATTTATATCAGATAAAGAGAAAAAAGAGTTATTAAGAGAACTTAATAGTCAAGAGAAAATATAGTTGTATGGTTAAGTATCTTAATTATTTTCAGTATAATTCTAAAGTAATATTAACTTATTTTTTTCTTTCTTTGTTGGCTCTTATTTTAAATAAAATTACTAATAAAAAGGCTAATATTTATCTCTTCTCTTCTTATAGAAGTTCACTATTTGATCCTTTAACTTATTTTAGGCTTGTTTTTCATAGTTTAGGCCATAAAGATTGGAATCACTTTACAAGTAATTTTTTATATATTTTGTTGATAGGACCTATGATTGAAGAGAAATATGGTAGTATTACTCTTTTAAAGATGATTGTTTTAACCTCTTTAATAACAGGAATAATAAATTCAATAATTGGTAAAAATAGTATTTTAGGTGCTAGTGGCATTGTATTTATGCTAATAATATTAAGCTCACTAGTAAATTTACAAGCTTCAAAAATTCCACTTACTTTGATATTAATTTTTATTTTCTATATTGTTGATGAGATAAGAGCAGGTTTATTTAAAAAAGATAATATATCTCATCTGAGCCATATTATAGGAGCTTTGTGTGGGGGAATTTATGGATTTTATTTTTTATAAATTTACAGATATGTGTAAAAGTAGAAAAAATATTTGTAACGATATCATATATATATGATAATTATGATATAATTTTATAGGAGTTGATAAAAATGTTAGAAATATTGAAAGCAATTTTATTTGGAATAGTGGAAGGAATAACAGAATGGTTACCAATTTCTTCGACAGGACACATGATTTTGTTAAATGATTTAATTCATTTAAATGTTAGTAAAGAATTTTACAATTTATTTGAAGTTGTAATTCAACTGGGGGCAATATTAGCAGTTGTTATTATTTACTTTAAAACAATTTGGCCTTTTGGTGCTAAGACTAAGAGGCAAAGCAGAGCTGTTATTAATTTGTGGGGCAAAATAATAGTTGCCTGCCTACCAGCAGCAGTAATAGGAATTTTGTTTGATGATTGGTTAGATGAACACTTATATAATAGTTTTGTAGTAGCTTTAATGTTAATTATTTATGGTATTATTTTTATTGTAATTGAAACTAAAGAAATTGGAACTAGAGATACTAAAAAACTATCGGCTATTACTTATAAGCAAGCTTTAGGAATCGGAGCTTTTCAATTATTATCTTTAATTCCTGGAACAAGTAGAAGTGGTGCTACTATAATAGGTGGTCTTATATTAGGACTAGAAAGAAGTATAGCTGCTGAATTCACCTTCTTTTTAGCAATTCCTGTTATGGCTGGAGCTTCTTTGCTTAAAGTCTTAAAATATATTTTGAAAGTAGGCTTAATATTTAAAGTCAGTGAAGTTATATTACTTTTAGTAGGATGTTTTGTTGCATTTATTGTTAGTGTATTAGTAATTAAATTTTTGATGAGTTATATTAGAAAACATGATTTTAAAGTGTTTGGATATTATCGTATTATTTTAGGAATTGTAGTATTATTATATTTTTTGCTTTTGAAATAATAGTTTTATAATAGGGATGTGATGAGATTGAAGAAAGTAGTAGTAGGAATATCTGGAGGAGTTGACAGTAGTGTTGCTGCTCTTCTTTTGAAAAAACAAGGATATGATGTAATAGGCCTTTTTATGCGAAATTGGGATTCATTTACTGATGGAGAAGAAGAAGGAGCACCTACAACAAAAGAAGGAATTTGTCCACAAGAAGTAGATTATTTAGATGCTAAAAAAGTTTGTGAGAAGTTAGAAATTCCTCTTTATAGAAAAGATTTTGTTAAGGAATATTGGGATTATGTTTTTACATATTTTTTAGATGAGTTAAAGAAAGGACGTACCCCTAATCCAGATATTATGTGCAATAAATATATAAAATTTGATATGTTTGCTAGAGAAGCAGTTAAACTTGGTGCTGATTATATTGCTACTGGTCACTATGCAAAATTAGAAAATGGTAAGCTTTTAAAGGCAACAGATTTAAATAAGGATCAGACTTATTTTTTATCACAAGTTAGTAATAAACAATTTGCAAATGTTCTTTTTCCTCTTGGCGATATGTTAAAACCTGATGTTAGAAAGATTGCTTTAGAGTATGGATTAGTTACTGCTAAGAAGAAAGATTCAACAGGTATTTGTTTCATTGGCGAGAGAAATTTGACAACTTTTTTAAAAAATTATTTACCAAATCTTCCAGGAAATATAGTTGATATAGATACTGGTAAAGTAATAGGTGAGCATATTGGACTTATGAACTATACTATTGGTCAGAGAAGGGGACTTGATATAGGCGGTTTTAAAGATAGAATGTTTGTTGTTGGAAAAAATTTAGAAAAAAATATTTTGTATATTTGTATAGGAGAAGATAATGACTATTTAATATCAGACTCTTGTATTGTTAATGAGGTTAATTGGTTAGCTTCCAAAAAAGTTGATAAATGTTGCTGTAAGTTTAGATACCGTCAAAATGATATACCAGTTTTTTTGGAATATTTAAATGATGATGAAATATTGGTAAAATATCCTCAAGGAGCGAAAGCTGTAACGCCTGGACAAGCTTGTGTTTTTTACTTAGAAGATGAATGTTTAGGTGGTTCAATTATAAAAGAAGTAAGAAAAAATGATAAGAAATTATGGTATTTGTAAAATTAGTTTAATTTGAGTATATTTTTTATATCTTTATTCATAATATTAGTGGTGATACTATGAATAATATAGATGTGAGAAATTATATAATAAATAATTTTAAAAATGATACTCCTGAACAAATAGCAGAATCAATTAATACTTCAATAGAATCGAGAAGTGAAGATCCACTAATAGGACTTGGAGTATTATTTGAGATAATGTGGAAAAATTCTAACAATGAATTAAAGAATACAATTTTAACAAATATTAAGAAAGGACTTAAGTAAGTTCTTTTTTAAATACTAGAAAAATATGATAAAATAGTATAGAAAGGTAGGTAATTATGAACGATAGAATAATAGAAAGATATAGCAAATTAGTAGAGGATATTTCGCTTAAATATAATTACGATAGTAACATTAAACACTTACTTTATCTAATAATTCCAGCATTTTCTATAAAGTATAAGTATAGAGAAAAATTAATAAATGACACTTTTTCATCTATTCCTATAATGATAAATAAAGAAAAAACAGGAAATGTTAATGCTTATTATACAAGTATTCCTAGATCTGATAATGGTAAAATTACTACTAACAAATATATAGTAGTTAATAATTATGAGAAAATATCTTTGGTAACACTGCTTGATAGTTTAGTTCATGAATATAACCATGCTATTAATTCTTATAATAATGAAATAAAAGAGGAGAATAATTTAATATATGTAAGAACAGGCTTGACCTTTATTACATATAATAAAAATACTTTTAATAGTGTTTCAAAGTTACCATCATATGTTTTAGAAGAAGTTATAAATACCAAGCAAACAACTATGATAATAGATATAATAAAAAGCTATAAGGGTGGTATAGATTTTATTAATAATACTATATATGCTATTAATGGAGAGACTGCAAATACTTATGAATCTAAGGCATATCTTTTGGAGACTAAAGTGTTAGAAGGACTTATTAATAATAAAACATTTATTTATACTTTAGAAGATTTAAGATTGAATGGTCAAATAGATGATATAGAGTCATGGTTTAATAATATTACTGGTATAAGAGATAGTTATAATGAACTTATAAAAGATTTAAATAAATTGATGGAGTTAGAACTTAAATATGCTAAAACTAAGTATTTTAAAGGACATATAACTTCTAAGATGAAGTCTGTAATTAGAGATATAAATTATGTGGTAACTGTTTTTAATGATAATTGTAATTATAGGTAATTAACTATTTAAATAGTCATTAATTCCGTTAGCAATGTTTTTAACTAGTTTATTTTGATAATCTTCTTTTCTGATGATATAATTATCGTGACTATTACTGATATATCCGGCTTCTATTAATATTCCAGGTATTTTTAATTTGGAATACATATAGTAGCCATTTTCTTTTTTCTCTTCACGGACATTTGCTAGATTATTTGTTAAGTTTTGGGTAACAATATTAGCAATTTTTTTGTTTTCTTTTTTTATGTCACTATAGAATACTTGAATTCCACTCCATTTATTACTATCACTTGCATTCATATGAATAGAGATGTACATATCGCAATTGGATGAATTAATTAATTTTACCCGACCATATAAATCGTTTCTTTTCCTATTAATATCGGTATTTGCTAAATCGTAGTCGCCATCTCTTGTTAGAAAAACCATTGCTCCCCGATAAAAGAGTTCATTAGCTAATTTTTCAACCAGTAAGAGATTCATGTCTTTTTCTAAAAAATTATTAGAGATAGCACCACTATCTACGCCACCATGTCCAGCATCTAAGTATATGCATCTTCCTAATAAGGAGTAGTTTTTTATTTTAGCATTTACTTTGGAAATGGTTGTTACACAGAAAATGAACATTATTA
>CAKPER010000049.1 GCA_934149245.1 uncultured Bacilli bacterium
ACAAAGTAGAAGTTATTTAATACATAAAAAATAATAATATTTCATATTTTTGTGTTAAAATATCTAGAGAAGAAATTTTTTCTTTGAGAGTAGTAGATAAAGTTTCTTCTTTTTGAGGAGGATGACAAATGAAAATTGGAAAAGAAATGTATTTAAATAATTTAAATATAAATGTAGAGTCTATTGTAGAAGAAGAGAGTATAGCAACTAAAATAATGCTTGAGCAAGAAATAGAGAAGATAATAAAAAAATATGCTATTTCTAAAAATATAGTGGAAATGATGGCAGAATTAATGTCTATATTAGAAGTATGTGAGGTCTTCTATTTAATAGTAAGTATAAGAAATATTATTCTTGATGAGTATGTAAGCTATATTAATTATGAATTAGATAGTTACCGTTTTATGGATAATAGTAATAATATTAGAATTAATTATGATAAAGATATTGGTTTAAATGTGCAAAAATCTGGTAAGATAGAAGAAGATATATTATCTCAAATAAATAATAAGATAATAAATATTTCTAAATTAAATGCTTTAAGTAGTCAAACTACTAAGAAAGAAAAGTCAGCAAAAGCTTTAACACGATCAAAATAATTGGTTGTTTTAGTTAGAACAAAATGCTATAATATTTTGTAGTTAAGAAAGAAGTGAAATTGTGAAAATAAAATATGAATTATTACATCAAGATGGTATGGCGAGATATGGCAAATTAAAGACAAATTATGGTACTTATGAAACACCTATGTTTATGCCAGTTGGGACGCAGGCAACTGTAAAAACTCTAGATGAGAGAGAATTAAAAGAAATAAATAGTGCAGTTATTTTAGCTAATACATATCACTTATGGTTAAGACCTGGAGAAGATATTGTTAAAATGGCAGGTGGACTTCATAAATTTATGAATTATGATGGCCCAATATTAACAGATAGTGGTGGCTTTCAAGTTTTTTCATTAGCAAAGGCTAAAGATATAACAGAAGAGGGAGTAAAATTTAAGAATCATTTAAATGGGGATTCTTTATTGCTTACTCCAGAAAAATCTATTGAAATTCAAAATAAGCTTGATAGTGATATTGCTATGAGTTTTGATGAATGTATTCCTTATCCTGCTACATATGAATATACTAAGAAGAGTACCGAGAGAACAATTCGTTGGGCTATTCGTGGTAAGAAAGTATTTAATAATGATAATCAAAGTCTATTTGGAATAGTTCAAGGTGGTGAGTATGAAGATTTAAGACATTACTCAGCTAAAGAGCTAGTAAAAATTGGCTTTGATGGTTATTCTGTTGGCGGAACTTCTGTAGGAGAAGACAAGGAAACTATGTATAAAATGATTGACTATGCTATAAAATATTTGCCTAGTGATAAACCAAGATATTTAATGGGTGTTGGTGATCCTCTTGATTTATTTGAAGGAGTTATGCGAGGGGTAGATATGTTTGACTGTGTCCATCCAACAAGACTTGCTAGACATGGGCATGCCTTTACATTAGATGGAAAAATCAATTTAAAAAATGCTAAATATAAAACTGATTTTAGTAGTGTATCTGATGAATGTGATTGTTATTGCTGTAAAAATTATACTAAGGCTTATATAAGACATTTAATAGTAGCAAATGAAACATTAGGTCAAAGATTATTATCTATTCATAATTTGCGATTCTTAATAAAAATAATGGAAAACATTAGAGAAAGTATTAAAAATGATAACTTTTTAGAGTATAAACAACAATTTATAGAAAGATATACTGCTAAAAAAATAAAATAGTAAAAAAAGTGTCAATTTATCAGGAGCAAAAAATATAAATTGATATATTAATTTAAATATAGTATAATGATAGTATATTTGGAGGATTGATAATGTGAATAGTTTTTTGGGAAAAATTAAGGATTTAGTTTCAAGACATAGAATTTTATCTATGATATGTTTGTTGGCACTAGTTATCATAATAATACTTATGTATATATTTTCTAGTATTTTTACAAGTAATGGAAATAATTATGGAGATAGATTAAGAGGAATTAAAGATGTTGAGATAGCTAAGAGTAAGCTTTCATCTGTTAGTGATAAGATAAAGGAAAATGGTGAGGTTACCAAAGCAAGTGTTAGAGTACAAGGTAAAATTGTATATTTAGATATAGAATTTAATGCTGATACTTCGCTAGATAAGGCTAAAGAAATAGCCAATTCTTCTTTAGATAATTTTTCAGATAAAGAAAAGAAATTTTATGATTTTGAGTATATTTTATATCAAAAGAAAGATGATAATACCGGCTTTAAAATAACTGGTACTAAAGGACCTAAAACAGATGGTATTAGTTTTATTAAAAGTTAGGTGATATTATGAAATTAAAAAAGATAAATAGAATAATTATGGGGGTAATTATATTTATTTTAGTTTCATTCTTTCTTGTCTTTTTTGTATCTAATTATACAAATGATGATAATAGTTTTAGTATGGTAGAGAAAAAATGGATAACAGATAATGTTAATAATATAATAGATGTTAGTATATATAATAATATACCAATATATGGTTATAATGGAGATGGAATAAGTTTTAGTTTTTTAGATTCTTTTACAAAGAAAAATAATATAAAATTTAATAAAATATCTTATTCTACTAATAAAATTAGTGAGTATAAAGATATATCTTTTCGAATACTTGATAGTGATGAAAAATTAACTGATCATGATATCTTATTCTATACTGATGGTTATGTTGTGCTTAGTAAAGATAAAACTATGGTAGATAATTTAGATGATAGTAATTATACTTTAGGAGTGTTAGAACAAGATAAGGATAGATTTAGTAAATTTTTTCCTAATTTAAAAATTCAAGCGTATAAAAATATAGATGATTTAGTGGGAGCATTAAAAGCAGAGGAAGTTAATTATATATCAGTAGCTAATGTTATGTATATGAGACAAATACTTGAGAATAATCTAAATATTGTATATCATATGAGTGATTTAAATAAAAGGTATATACTCAGAGTAAAAGATAATACTGTTTATAATATTATGCGAAAATTTTATAATAAATATTTAGAAACAACATATAATACAGATTATAGCTTGGAATATTTAAATACTTATTTTGATAGCACTAATACAAGTGATATTTTAAGAAAAAATTATAATACTAAAGTATATAAATATGGCTATGTAGTTAATATGCCATATGAAAATTATTCAAATAGTAATTTTGTAGGTACATTATCAAACTATTTGCATGATTTTAGTGAGACGGTTAATATTTCTATTGACGTTGTAAGATATGATACAGAAGATGATCTTAAAAATGCTTTAGTAAGTGGGGATATTGATTTTGCTCTTACTAATTTTGATGCTACAACACTTAATATGAAACATAATTTAACTTTACCTATTGTGGATGAAGATTATGTTGTATTAAGCCTTGAAAATATACCGCTATCAGGATTAAGAGGACTTAGTCAAAATAAAGTATCAGTTGTAGGAAGCAGTAATTTATATAATTTGTGTGCTAGTAATAAGCTAGATGCAAAATTATTTAAAGATACAAATGATTTAATTAGAAATGTTAATGATAATGTTATAGTTATGGATAAAGCAACTTATTTATACTATAAAGATAGTAAGTTATCTAAATATAAAATAATTTATGAAAATAGTATAAAAGATGCTTATAAGTTTATAGTAAATAAAGAAGATGAAACTTTTTATTATTTGCTTAACTATTATGTAAATAGTCATGATTATAAAATAGTAAGATATAATTATAAGACTAATGTTATGATAGAAGATAGCAATAAAGATCTTGTTTATGCTTGCATTTTATTAGGAATAATAATTGCTATTATTTTAATAACTGTTATAATTAGTAATAGAAAATTAAATAAAATGGGACTTGATAGAAATGATAGACTTAAATATATAGATCCTATGACATCTCTTAAGAATAGAAGTTATTTAAATCATAATATATATAAGTGGGATGATAATGTTATATATCCTCAGGCTGTTGTTGTTATGGATATTAACAAGATGAAGCAAATAAATGATACATATGGTAGAGAAGCTGGAGATGAGGTTATAAAGAAAGTAGCTAGTATTCTTATTAATGAACAGTTAGAAAATACTGATATAATAAGAAGTGGTGGCGATGAATTTATAATATATATGATAGGATACTCTAAAGATAAAGTAGTAGAATATGCTAGAAAACTTAATAGAAAGATGAAGAGTATATCTAATGCTTATGGTGTAGAATATGGTTATAGTATGATTTTAGATGAAGTTAAGAGTGTTGATGATGCTATAAATGAATCTATAACAATGATGTCTAAGGCTAAAGCTAGAGTTAAATAGGTGATGCTATGAATAATATAAAATCTCGAATTAGTAATTATATAAAGAAAGTATGGAAGGCTTTTAACAGACTAGAAATGCGTGTTCTTCCTGGAAATGTTGCTTTCTTTTTTGTTCTAGCTTTAATTCCTATCATTACTTTGACAATATTTATAGCGTCTAAAGTTTCTATATCACTAAATACAATAATAAATTTTATAGAGCAAATTCTCCCTAATGAGGCCAGGAGAGTTGTTGTTGATTTTATTTCTGGTAAAGGACTTGATACGGGAATGGGAACATTTAACTTAATAGCATTTGTGGTTGCTAGTAATGGTACATATGCTGTTATAAGTGCTTCTAATACTCTTTATAAAGTTAAAGATACTGATCCATTGCGTGATAGAGTAAAATCTATAGTGTTATTAATAATATTAATTATGCTAATAATATTCTTAATAGCAGTTCCAATTTTGGGTAGTTTATTTCTATCAATGTTAAAGAATAGTTATCTTGTAAGTCAAATAAAAAATATATACAGAATAATTAAATGGCCATTTACATTTTTTATGATTTATGTAACTTTAAAACTAATTTATACAATTGCTCCTAGTAAAAATATCTCTAGTAAATCTACTACTTATGGAGCTTTATTTACAACAATTGTTTGGACTATTACAACGGCAATATTTAGCTATTACCTTAGATTTTTTGCTAATTATAATGTTATATATGGTAATTTGTCATCAATAATTATATTAATGATGTGGGTATATATAATTAGTTATGTATTTGTAATGGGAATAGCTATTAATAGTGTTAATATTTATGATAATAATTAAATAATCTAGACAATAATTTAAAAGTCTTATATAATTAAATGGGAGTGTGGTAATAATGGGAAGAGAACAAAAAAGAAAAGAATTAAAGAAAAATAAAGCAAATAATAGCTATCATGGTAATGCTAATACTAATACCGATATGAATAATTTAACTACTGTTTTAAAAGTTATATTTACAGTTATGGTAGTTTTGATAGTCATATATTATGCTGTTGCTATTTTAGTTACTAAGGAAATTGATTTTTCTGAGAAAAATACTAGTAGTAGTGATAATACAACTACATCTACAGATAGTAGTAGTGTAAGTAATAAAATTTTGGCATCTAATACCTTTTCACAAACAGATCAGGTATATTATGTTTATTTTTATGATTTTGATAGTGAAGATGAAGAGGTTGGCAATGCTATAGATTTAATTAGTGATGATAAAGTATATAGAGTAGATACTAAGAGTGGATTAAATAGTAAATATGTTACTAGTGATAGTGGTAATAAGGATGTTAGTGATATTAATAGTTTAAAAGTAATAAATCCAACTATAATAAAAATTGATAATGATAAGGTAGTAGAATATCATGAGGGGGCTAGTGATATATTAAGTTATCTTAATAAATAATTATGAAAATAAATTTATATATTGATTTTGATGGGGTTATACTTGATACTATAAATAATACTTATGGTGAGTATGAGAAATTGAAAAAAACTACATCTATTACTATTACAGAATATTATGAAAAATTAAATTGGGTAGAACTTTTAGAAAATAGTAATCAGATAAATGATAGTATTTTAAATATTAAAAGACTTTTAGATAGTGACTTATATAATGTATGTATACTTACTCATGTTGTATGTGATGATGAGGTTTATGCTAAGAAGAAATATTTAAGCTCGGTATTACCAGAAGTTGAAGTTATTACTGTAGATAAGAAATTTAATAAGTGTGATGTTGTTGATTGTAGAAATGCTATTTTAGTTGATGATTATATGGGAAATCTTACTCTTTGGAATGATAAAGGTGGTATACCAGTTAAGTTTTCTGATAAGGGACGTGAATGTGAGTTTATGGTTGTTACTAATTTAGGAGAAATAATTGATTTGTATGATATTTTTTTAGAAAAGATAGATGGACAAGTAGTTCTTCCATAGTGAGGAACTTTTTCTTTGACAAAAATTTTTTATACTTTTTATTTTTTTATGTAAACATAATTTAATATTATTGAAAATTAAATAAATTCATAGTATACTTACAGTAGGGTAGAGAGTAGGAGGGATACTGTGAAAAGGAGTATCAAAAAATGGAAGTATATCTATTTAATATTTCTTTTTAGTGTATGTTTATTTAATTTTGTAATAATTCCTACTTATGCAAAATTTACAAATGATTATACTACTAATGATGATGTTGCAGGCTTTTTGTTTGATTTTGATATTGGAATTAGTGATATATTAGAATATGAAAAATTAAGTGTTAGTGCTGGCGATGCGAAAGTTTTTAATGTTAAAGTTAATAACAGTGTAAATAGCACATTATACTACGGAGTTTGGTATCGAATAACTAACGAAAATTATGATAGTAATAAAGTAACTGTTGCTAAATTAAAAGATTCAGATAATAATACTAGTGGTGAAGTTAGCGCAAACGGTAGTGCTACTGTTAGTATAATAGTAAAGAATAGAACTGATAAGAATATTACTATTGATTTTGGAGTACTATCTTCTAAAAATAGTACTAATGATATAGAATATTTGGATGGCAGAAAACTAGTTAGTGGTGTTGATGAGATAGTTTATTTATCCAAAGTTTTAGTTGGTAGTTATGTTGCTTATCAAGGAAGTAATGGCTGTGTTGGTAATTCATGTGGAGGACAGAATGCTAATTATGTAAGTAATAATGATAAAGGCTATTGTGCAAATAAAAATAATAAGTATAAATATAATGGCTTTAGAGTTGGTTATATTTCAGATGATACAGCTTATTTGATAAGTGCAGGTGCTTTAGAGTGTGTAACTACTAATAATAATGGTAATTTATCTAAAGAAGGAGTCAATATTGATACTTTTGATGATGGAGAAGGTGCTCTTAGGCATATAAATAATTTAAATATGGAAGCATTACTTTATTGTAATGAAGAATTTAGTTATAATGGAGTTTGTAATAATTATAGTGCTTGGAATATTAATTCATCAGATTTTACAAAGATAGTTGGAAATAAAATAGAGGATAATAATTGTTATTTAAAAGATAATGAATTATGTGGCTATGGTAATGAAATTATTGATATTGGCGGCAATTATTGGATATCAGGTGCTTTGAAAAACAGTAATAAAGTTTTTTATTGGGATGGCTCTAATAGATATGTAGGAGGTAATAATTCTTCCATTGCTAACGGATTAAGACCTGTTATTAGATTGGCTTCTTCTGTTTATGTAACTGGGGGAACAGGCACTTATGACGATCCATATACTATTTCTAATGAATTAGTTAGTAATAAAGTAGATTAATTTTAATATTTCATATACAAAATTAAATATTTGTGTTAGAATTATGTTATGGAACATTATAGATGTTTCATATGAGATGGACGGGAGGTAGAAAAAATGAAAAAAGCTGAAATTATTAGTGAGTTAGCATCAACTACTGGTTTTTCAAAGACTGATGTAACAACTGTTTATGAAGCTATTTTTGATTTGATTAAATCTGAAGTAGCAAAAGGAAATGATTTTGCTGTTTCTGGTTTTGGTACTTTTAAAAAGTCAGAAAGAGCTGCTAGAACTGGTAGAAATCCTCAAACTGGGGAAACTATTCAAATAGCAGCAAGTAATTCTGCAAGTTTTAAGATTGCTAAGGCATTTAAAGAAGAATTAAATAAATAAATTTAAGTAAATAGAAGATAGTTTCGTGTGTGAGACTATCTTTTTTCGCTTTTTTTGAAAAAAACTATTTAAATTTTAATTTTTTATGATATAATTAATACATAAGTTTTAAGCCAGTCTGGCGGAATGGTAGACGCGGTAGACTCAAAATCTATTATCTTCGGATGTAAGGGTTCAAGTCCCTTGACTGGTACCAATATTATGTATAGTAAAGTCC
>CAKPER010000050.1 GCA_934149245.1 uncultured Bacilli bacterium
ACAATTTATATGATTTGTTTCCTGAGATAAAAGAAAATTTGTAGGTGATGTTATGCGAATAGGAATAGATATAGATGGCGTATTAACCGACATAGAACAATGGCAATTAGATTATGGAAGTAAGTTCTATTTTGAAAAATATAATAAACAAATATTAGATAATGAAGGTTATGAAACAACTGATATATTTAAAGTTGATAGTAAATTAGATGATGAGTTTTGGACTGAATATTTCAAAGATTATTCGATAAATGTTGATGTTAGAAAATTGGCTAGTGAGGTAATTAAAAAACTAAAACAGGATGGTAATGAAATTTATATTATGACCGCAAGAGGTAGTTTTTTATCACATTCTGCAAATGTAATGCCTTTTGAAGAAAATAAAAATATTGTTTTAGAGTGGCTTAGAAAAAATGAAATTGAGTATGACAAAATAATATTTAGTCCAGAAGATAAACTTAGTATATGTATAGAAAATAATATTGATATAATGATAGAAGATAAAGTTGATAACATAAATAAAATATCATCTAGAATTCCAGTTATATGTTTTCATGCAGGATATAATAAAAATTGTATTGGTGATAATATTATTAGATGTTATAGTTGGTATGACATATATAGTAAAATAAATAAAATGGTTCAAAAATGAAAAGATTACTAAGAATTAGTTTTGATTTATCATTGTTATCATTTATACCAATAATATCTTGGTTTCTACTTGGAATAATAGTTGATAAGAATTTAATTAATATATTTACACTAACCTATCCATTACAATTTATATATTATATAATTAAGTCTATATTTTCTACTGGGGCTAATATAAGTAAAGAAAAAGATAAAAATGAAAATGCAGTAATGTCAGGTTTAGTATTAGGAACAATTGTTTCTATAATTATTTTTACTATAATTTTATTCAATGTAGATAATTATATTAGTTTTATGAATATGGATATAAGTACATATAAAAACTTTACTATATATTCAATATTACAACTATTTATTTGTTTAGAATTTGCGATGATGCAAGATAAACTATATTATGAAGAAAAAAATAAATTAGCAAATAAGCATTCATTAGTATTTAATTTATTAAACTTTATATTATTAATTGGAACAGCTTTAATAACAAAAAATCAAGTTATTATAATTTCAACAACATTAATTCCATTAGCGATATATACTTTGTATATTTATATTAAAAATAGTAATAAGTTTAAATTTAATATTAATGTATTAAAGTGTATAAAATATGATTCAGTTGAATTGTTCAATAATATTGCATTCTTTTTAATATTCTTATTTGGATTATCTAATGCCTTAGAATATGGAGAAATGTATGCAACTGCTTTGACTTTTATAGCATTAATAACTGATACACAATGGGATACATTTGATGCTATAAAAGAGGCAGCAACAATAGATATTAGTAAAAGAAAGTTTAATTATATAGAACATAGAAACAATGCTTATAAATTATTAGGAATATTATTTGGGACAAGCTTAATTATGTTTGTATTATTATATGGATTTTATGATTTAGATTTTAAAATTACAATGCTATATTTTTCATTTGAAATAGTTAATTTTTTAATTTATCCAATATATAGAATTAAAACTTGTTATTTACAATTGGAATATTCAGCTTTTAAAATTACATCAAATAAGATAATAGCATCAATACTCAGAATGTTTATGTCGTTATTAAAAACACCTTTTTGTACAGGAATAGGACAAGTTTGTTCATCAGTTTATCAATTTATAACAGTTAGTATAATGTTCGGTCATAATTTTAAAATTGATACAACAGGTTATGTTGTTAAAAAGAAATCAATATTGAATAATGACACTATGACAGTATAAATGAGAGTAGGGTACTCGCAAACACGGTGTCATTGTGTCATTTAATAATAAAAATAATGAAATATGTGATATAATAGTATGTATAAAAAGAAGCGCTAGTACAGGCTTATGTTTATAAGTTTTTGTATTGGCGTTTTTTTCGTAGTAAGGAAGTGAAAAAATGAATTTAAATTTAGAAAATGGATATACTGTTACTTTACCTTCAAAAGGAAAGCATAATATATATTATGGACCAAATAAAATAGGTAAAACTCAGATATCGCGTTCGATGAAAAAATATTATGAAGAAATAAGTGAAAAGGTTCTTTTATTTAATGAAAATATTTTAAGTGATATGATTATTCAAAGTAGTGAAGATATTAATTCTTTTGAAGTAATGCCTATGGCACAAGAGTATAATAAATACTATAATAATATGCAAAAAAGTAAAGAAAAATTATCAATAAAAAATAGTTTAAAGGATTTATGCTTAGTTAATACAAAAAAAGCATTTCATGGATTTGAAAAAATAAGTGAGTATATTAATGATGATAACACTTATTCTTATAATGGTGATGATTTATTACCACTTTATAGTCAAGATGATATCAAGGATATGTATAAGCCAAAAAAGGTAAATATGAATATTTTTGAAATAATTGATAATCTGAAAAAAGATAATATCAAAATAATACCAGATAATGTTAAGAAAATTGTTGAGCATGATATATATAGTATTCAATTGAAAATAAATCAAGACCCAGATAAATACAAGAATTGTCCTGTTTGTTTTTCACCTATTTGTCAAGAAAATTTAGACAAGATAAGAGAAAGCATTGAAAATGGTTCAATCGAAAAAGAATTGCAATTATCAATATTATTCTATTTAGACAATAAAAGTGATATTTTAAGGAATAAAATGTCTGAGATATTATTGTGCGAATCATATGAATCATTTGAAAAAGATTTTAAGTTGGATGTTGAAAAATCTATTATTTCTTATTTAAGCAATCAGTATGATAAAAAGGATGTTATAAATTATAAAGAAAATAAAACAAAAGTTGAAGAAATATTAAATAAAACAAAGGATTTTAAAATAACTGAAAATATTGAATTAAGTAATTATATAAAAAATAAATTAAAAAATCATACGGTTTATAAAAATACAGATATAGAAATAAAAATTAGTGATGGAAAGTTAAAAGTTTTAAATAGTCAAGTTGAATATGACAAAATGTCTAAATCGGAACAAAATTATTTTAAATTTCTTTATTTTGATATTTTAGTTCATCAAAAGATTTTAGAAGGAAAATTGCATATAATTATTGATGATCCATTTGATAGTTATGATGATATTTATGTACAAGATTCAATAGCAATAATAACAAAATTAATAAATGAACATATTGAAGATATTGATACAATTGATATTTTTTCTCACAGTATGTATATTCTTGATTTATATGATTCATTGAAAAAAATATATGATAAATTTAATATTTACTGGATGGATCAAATTGGTTTAACAAAAGAAATAAATATATTTGAAGATGGCTATGATTTGTTTAAAAAAATAGATATAAATCCTTACGATTATGGAATTATATTGAAGATTAGTGATAAAATGGTTGATAAATATTCATTAATTGCATTTGCTGCACTTTTAAGAAATGAAATAAATGTTGAGCGTTGGTTATTTAAAAATAACAACAATAGTGAACTTTCTGATGTAAAAAATAAAGTAGAAGAACTATATAATAAAATATCAGAATCAATCGATCATGTGAGGGAGGAAATATCAATAATTGAATTGAATAATATTATTAATGAAATATTTTATTTTGGTTTAAACAATAATGAAATACAGAATGTGTCATCTTTATTTGATGATATTTCAAAGGATTATGTTGATATAGATATAAAAGCAAAAACCGGTTCTGGAAATATTGTATCGGTTCCTAAAAATGATATTTGTTACATATTAATTTATAAAATATTATTTGGTTTGAAAATTAGAAGATTATTAGAAAAGAAGGTTTATGATATTGTACAAGAAGACTACACTGAAGTGTGGGATTTAATTGAAAAAATACCAAATACTCCATTGTATGATTATTATAATTTATATAAATACATAATTAATTCGTTTAATCATTCTTCATCAAGAGTTGTTCCACCAATTTTTGTGTATAGTTTCAAATCATTACGAGAAATGTATGAAGAATTACAAGCATTGTAGAATTCTAGATACCAAAACTAGATACTAAACGTTAAAAATAAAGTTATTTTTATAAACTTTAATAAATTATTATAAAAGAAAAAGCCTTATTTTATAAGACTTTAACAAATTATTAATTTGTTACGAACTGATAATAATATTTCCCCCTGAAGAGAGCGAAAGCTCTCATTTTTGTTTGTATTAAAGGGTTTTAGGCCTATTAAGTAATTTTAGGTACACTTTTAGGTACACTTTTAGGTACCAAAAAATTTGATTTTAGAATAGTTCATTGAAGAAAAGTGGCGAAAGCGGCAAAAATCTTCAATGGATTTTTTAATGGTGATACGGACAATATAGATTTCATCCGTATGATTGTATTGGTATTATACCGCAAACGGTAGGATATAATTGCTATAAGGTCATGGTATAATACATTATGAGGAGATGACTTATGCAAAAGAAAGAAGAAATAATTAGTAATAAAATTAAATGTAAAAAATGCGGAGATATTATAGAGTCTAAAAGTACAAATGATTATAAAAGATGTTCTTGTAGAGCAGTAGCAGTTGATGGAGGTAAAGATTATTTAAAAAGAATTGGTAGCGAAGAAGATTATGAAGAATTATCTGTTACAAAAAAACACTAGCTAAAGCCAGTGTCTGTGTAAGATAATAAACTCAATTTATTCAAGATTGTCTTTTTTACTGCCGTTTGGTTTTGATACTGGGGTTTTACCACTACTATCGTGTTTAATGTAATATCTATCACTATAAACAGATTTGCCACTTTCAATTTTTTTTACAAATTGATTTAGTGTCATTTTGTGATGGTTTCCAGTGTTAATGAACAAATCGTTTTTGCCTGTATTTGTTTGATGTATAGCTTTAACTGTTGTCATAATAACACTTCCTTTCTTTAAAACGGATTTACAATCCTATTAAAAGAAAATGTTTTAAGATCACAAAAGTGTGATATACTAATAATAGGATGTTAATCCAAAATTAGTTTGTGAGATATTATCTTACACGTGAGAGAGAAGCTTTGCAGAGCTTCTTTTTTATCTCTCATAAGCATTATATCACATGAAACTCAAAAATCAATAAAATAAATGAATAATTTGCAAAAAAAATGCAAAAAATAAAAATAAAATATGTAAAAGTATTGCTTTTATATAAAAAATAGCATATACTATTACTAGAAAAAGGAGGAGAATTCTATGATATTAGAATTTAGTGTTGCAAATTTTTTATCATTTAAAGATAAAGTTACTTTTAGTATGCTTGCAAATGCTACAAATGGATTAGAGGATAATTATATTATATCTAATGATCGAAGGGTATTAAAAACAAATGCAATATATGGTGCAAATGCATCAGGAAAAACTAATTTGTTTAAAATATTAACTATTGTAATATCAATGTTAAGAAGTTCAAATATTGTGAATATAAATGCAAAATTACCGATTGTTTCGTTTAAATTTGATAAAAAAACTATTAATAAACCAAGTGAATTTGAAATTAAATTTATTGTTGATGATGTACGTTATGTTTATGGGTTTATAGCAGATACAAATAAAATACATGAAGAGTATTTATATTATTATCCAAATGGAAGAGAAACAAAAATTTTTGATAGAACTAATACAAATGATTATTCTTTTCCACAAAAAGATGAAAAATTATTGAATGATATAGCTGCTAAAAATGCACCAAATAAATTTTTTATTGCAACTGCAACAAACTGGAATTATGAAAAAACAAAAAGTCCATATAAATTTTTAAGTGCAGATATTAATACTTTTAATAATTTAGGAGGTCTTCGAGATCTAGCTCTAAGTGAATATTTAAAAAATAATAAAGAATTAAAAGATTTTGCATTAGAATTTTTGAAAAAAGCAGATTTCAATATAGAAGATTATAAAGTATTAGAGACAGATGTTCCGGATGATGTATTGGCAGCAATACCTGATTTTATTAAAGCTGGAATGAATATGAAAGAAAAACCAAAAGTGTTTACTGCATTTTTTAAACATAAAGGCTCTGATGTTGAATTATCATATGAAGAAGAATCAATGGGAACTCAAATTATTTTTTGCTTTATTCCATTTATTAAGGATGCATTAAATAATAAAAGAGTTGTAGTAGTAGATGAGTTAGATAAAAGTTTACATCCATATTTGGTTGAAATGATAGTTCAAATGTTTAATGATCCTGATATAAATAAAAATGGTGCACAATTAATATTTAATACTCACGATACTAATTTATTAAAACTAAACATTTTGAGAAGAGATCAGATATGGTTTGCAGAAAAAGATGATAAGAACGGAATAAGTGATTTATATCCTTTAAGTGATTTTTCTGTAAGAAAAACGGAGAATGTTGAGAGAGGATATATGCTTGGTAGATATGGAGCTGTTCCTTTTATCAAAAATGATTTTAATTTATGGGAAGAAGAGTAGAACATAATAGAAGAATTAGTAACGATAGAGTAAGAAAAGTCAGAAAGCAAAAAAGTAAAATATTAATAGCAGCTGAAGGAAAAAATAAAACAGAAAAGACATACTTTAGTAATTTTGAAGATGGTAAAAAATCATATAATATTACATATGCTAGAGGAAATAATACTGATCCATTAAAGTTAGTTAAGATGTTAATCAAGGAAATAGATGAATTAAAGTTAGATTTGCAAGACGATGATGTAGCATATTGTATTTTTGATACAGATGTTGATCCAAATAAGAATAAAATAATTGAGGAAGCAATTCAATTAGCAAGGAAAAATAATATAAAAATTATTACATCATCGCCATGTTTTGAACTATGGTTCTTACTACATTATGATTATACAACTGCAAATATGGATAGCGAAGAAGTAATTAAAAGATTGAAAGAGTATTATCCAAAGTATGAAAAGAACATTAATATTTATCCTGATATCATTAAAGAAATAGATTTAGCAATTGATCGTGCAAAAAAATTAGAAAAGTACCAAACTGATAATAATCGAAGAATAGGAACGGTTGAGGCAAATCCTAACACCGAAGTATATAAAATTGTTGAATATTTAATGAAAAAAGGCTAGGAATAATTCCTAGCTTTTGCTATCTAAATTATCTATAACAGAAACAACAGAGTCGAGGGCAGTACTAAACATATGTGAATATGTATTTAGTGTTTCCTCGATTTTTGTATGTCCTAAATATTTTGCAACCAATGTAACATTAGCACCATTATTAATAAGTAATGATGCACATGAATGTCTAAAATCATGAATTCTAATAATCTTTAAACCTGCAAGTGTAGCTAGTTTAGTTCTTCTAAGATATATATTAGAATCAGCTATAGGTTTAGCATCTGAAACCACAAAGAAGTCATCATTAAATCCATAGTAGTCTTTTTTATCCTGCTCATAGAGCATTTTAAGGTCATTTAACAAGACTTTAGTGATAGGTACTATTCTTCTACTATCTCTTGTCTTAGTATCCGAGAATTCAAACTTTATGCGATTATTTCTTTGTGTTATTTGTTTATTAACAGATAATACTTTTTTATCAAAATAAATATCTTTCCATGTAAGGCCTTTTAATTCACCTTTACGTAATCCACAGTAATATAATATTTCAAATACACATTTCCATCTTAAGTCTTCTTCATAAGAAATAAACTTTTTAAACTCATCATAAGTATAATAAGACATTTCTTTTCTACGTTCATTAGGATCTTGAAATTTTGTCATTTTATTATATACTGCTTGAAAGTTTAAATTATGCCATTTAACACCAAAGTTTAATATAGATTTAAGAAATTTATAAATATCATTTTTATATCTAAGAGATATATTAAGTTTATTTATTTGTCGTTTCCATTGTTCAAACTGCATAATATTAAAATCTTTCACTTTAACAGGATAGAAGCATTCTATAAACTTTTCTTTGTTATTATATCCATACTTAGTAGTATCTTTCATTATTTCATCGTTATGCATTCTGAATTCTTCATATAAATCTTTAAACGTCATATTGTTATCTTCTACTTTATCAGTAGAGGTAACTAAAAACATTCTCTCTGCATC
>CAKPER010000051.1 GCA_934149245.1 uncultured Bacilli bacterium
CCACAAATATTGTATCAAATATCTCTCTAAAAGTCTATCCCTCATAAATTCTAGTTATATGGTATTTTTTTCATTATCAGACATATTTTTTACTAGGTGATAAACAAATGAAAAAATTACTTATATTATTTTTAATATTTTTTTCACTGTCATTAACAGTACATGCTGAAGATACAACTCAAAGTGAGAGTGTTAATTCTAAGAGTACCAATATCAGCCTTGCTGAAAATGCCAAAAGTGCTATTATGCTAGAAGCTTCTACCGGAAAAATTATTTTTGAAAAAAATGCCAACGAAAAACTTCCAATGGCTTCAATGACAAAAATGATGACACTTTTAATAATTATGGAGAATATTGAAAATGGGAATATAAAATGGAGCGATTCCGTAATAACATCCGAACACGCTGCTTCAATGGGAGGTTCGCAAATATTTTTAGAAGTTGGCGAAGAAATGACTGTTGAAGAACTAGTTAAAGGGATATGTATTGCCAGTGGTAATGACGCTGCCGTAGCCATGGCCGAAAAAATTGGTGGAAATGAAGAAGAATTTGTTAAATTAATGAATAAAAAAGCCAAAGAATTACAACTTAAAAACACAAATTTTACAAATGCCTGTGGATTAGATAGTGACAATCACTATTCAAGTGCACATGATATGGCTATAATTGGAAAAGAGTTAGTCAAGTACGACAAAATATTAGAATATACAGGGACCTATGAAGATTACTTAAGAAAAAATACTGATAAAAGTTTTTGGTTAGTAAATACAAATAAGTTAGTAAGATATTATAAAGGAGTTGATGGATTAAAAACAGGTTATACAGAAAAAGCAGGATTTTGTATAACAACAACTGCAAAAAAAGATAACATGCGACTAATAACAGTAGTAATGGGTGAGCCGTCAACTAAAATCCGAAATGCCGAAACAACAAGTATGTTAGATTATGGATTTAATACATACAAAATAGATACAGTAGCTTCATCCAAAAAAATAATAGCATCAAAAAAAGTAACTAATGGAATAGATAAAATAGCTAATATTGTCCCTAAAACTGACATAAACATTTTAAATACCAAACTTGGAACAAAAAGAAATGTTACATATAACTTAGAACTTTCCACAATAAGTGCGCCTATAAAAAAAGGGGATTCTATTGGTAAAATAAATGTTATGGAAAATAACAAAATCATAATGACTATTGATGCCACTACCACAAAAGATATAAACAAAGCTAATATCTTTATTGTATATTACAGAAATCTGCTAGATATAATAAGTGGTAATATTTAAAAAAGAGTTAGTCACATATTAATCTTGGTTCTATAATATTAGTAAGTTTGAACATAATACTAACTATTTTATTTAAAAATTCAATTGTCTTCTATAATTTTTGGGCATACTCTTTGTTATTCTTACAATCGTTGTGATGATAATAATGAAATAAATTGCATTGAAAAATGAACATACTCTCCATCAATAGTTATTCCAACTATATTATTTCGCAACATTTAAATATTTCTTCACAAGTTTGAACAAAGTGCTATCAACAAAGCTTTCAAAAATTACTATCCTATATTTTGCAAAGTATAGATAATGTATTACCTAGTAAAAAGGAAAACTAATTAATTCATATGTATCAAAAAGACAATAGTAAAAATCTATTGTCTAAACCATTAGAAAAGTAATTTCAAGATTGAGTCTTAAAATAGATTTACCTTTGAGCAACTTATTGAATATTTTGATATTGAGGGAACAAGGATTAATTCAGTAATTGCTTTTTATAAAATTAGCTTATTCTAATTCTCTTTTTAAATTATCTTATACTTTTGTAATACTTTTATGATTTTTAATGAACTTTTTAGTACCTATTGGATGTGGAAAAGCAATTGTCATTAATGATTTATCAACGCTAACTACTACACCTTCACCATAATCTATATGATTTACATGGTCCCCTGGTTGATAGTTTTGATCAATAGTATTTATCATATTTTGTTTTTTAAAGTTAGATATTTTTTTGAAAATAGTTGTTGTTTTTTTAGAAGTCTCTAAATATTTTGGATCTATTTCATCTATAAATCTACTTGGTGGATTACACTGACTTTGTCCATACAATGTTCTCCTTTTACAATTTAAAATCCATAATTCTTTTTTTGCTCTTGTAATTGCAACATAACATAGTCTTCTTTCTTCCTCGATAGCTTCATCTGTTCCTTCCATAATAGAATTATAATGTGGGAATATTCCTTCTTCCATACCAATAATAAATACATATTCAAATTCTAATCCTTTTACAGCATGAACTGTCATTAAACTTACTTTATTTACTCCATCTGTATGTTCTGTTACATCAGATACTAAGGAAATTTCTTCAAGAAAATCATCTAGAGAAATTTCTCCATATTCTTCTTCATAATTTTTGGTAATAGATTTAAATTCTTCCAAATTTTCTAGTCTTATCTCATTTTCTAATGTTTTTTCCTTTGTTAATTCTTCTCTAATTCCACTTTTTTCTAAGATTGTTTCTACCATTTCTGTTAGTGATAAATTACGGCATTCTTCTTGAAGTTCACTAATAATATTTTTGAATATTAATTCTTTTCCTGAATTAATAGCTTCAAACATTGATATGTTTTCTGCATCTGCTACTGTAGTTATATTTCCTACTGTTTTATCTCCTATTCCTCTTTTAGGAACGTTTATTACTCGAAGAAGGCTTACATCATCTTTAGGATTATTAATTAATCTTAAATAACATAATAAGTCTTTTATTTCTTTACGATTATAGAAATAGAAACTGCCTATTATTTTGTAGGGAATATTGGCCTTTAACATTGATTCTTCGATTGCTCTTGATTGAGCATTAGTTCTATATAATATAGCTATATCATCATAAGAAACATTATTTTCGTTTGCTAATTTTTTTATTTCATCTGTTATAAATTTTCCTTCTGCTTTTTCATCATCTACTCTTATATATTTTATTTTTTTGCCTATGTCATTACTACTCCATAAGTTTTTATCCTTTCTTAATTTATTATGTTTTATAACTGAATTAGCAGCATTTAAAATTGTTTGTGTTGAACGATAGTTTTCTTCTAATAAAATAGTTTTACAGTTAGGATAATCTTGCTCAAAATTTAAAATATTTTTAAAATTGGCTCCTCTAAAAGCATAAATTGCTTGATCATTATCTCCTACAACAAATATATTTTTATATTTTTCAGATAGCATTTTGCTAAATATATACTGAGCTTCGTTTGTATCTTGATACTCGTCTATTAAAATATATTTATATCTTTCTTGATAATTTTCTAAAACAGCTTTGTGTTCTTTAAATAATTTTATAGGAAGTATTAATAAATCATCAAAATCTACAGAATTGCCTTTTTTTAATTTTTCACAATATTTTTTATAGACAGTTATTATTTTTTTATCAAATTCTATTTTAGAAAACCCTTCGGGATCTATTAATTCATTTTTAGCAGAACTTATCTTATTTCTTATTACTTTAGCATTATAATATTTAGGATTTAAGTTTAGTTCTTTTATTATTTTTTTGACAATAGTTAGTGTATCATCACTGTCTAATATAGTAAAATTTTTGTCATATCCTAATAATTCGTAATTTTGTTTTATTATTTTAAGCCCAAGGGAATGGAAGGTTGATATTTGAATATAGTTAGCATCACTACCAACTAGATTAACTACTCTTTCTTTCATTTCTCTTGCCGCTTTATTAGTAAATGTTATTGCTAAAATATTTGATGGGGACACGTCATTTTCTATTAAGTAAGCTATTCTCGAGGTTAAAACTTTGGTTTTTCCTGAACCTGCACCTGCTAATACTAACATTGGTCCTTTATCGTGCATAACAGCTTCTTTTTGTTTATCATTTAAGTTATCTATATTCATACTTTTACTCCTTTATAATAAAGGACTATTTAGAATAGCCCTCTTTTTTGATACTTATTTTAGGAATTATTTCATTTTCATAAATCCCTATTTTATTATTTTCAATATTTTTTATTATTTCTTCGGAAGAAATTTCTACAAAACTATTTCTTATGTAGTTAAAACTATAGTATTTATTACTATAACTAATTAAAACAAAGTGTTCTCTTTCATTGTATGTATCATTTATAAATAAATTATTTATAGAAATATCATAGTTAGGACAAAATTTCTTGAATATTATATCATATATTATTCCTAATTCAATAGGTTTTATTTCACTAGCTTTTATTATGTCTTGAGTTTTTAATAAAATTTCTATTACAGTTGTATCTTTGTTATATTCAACATTTTTTAATGATTCTTCTATTTTTAATTCACTATAGTTATCTTTTATATAATTTATTTTTTTGTCTAATTCTAGATTATCATTGTATCCTAGAAAGTGACTTGTTTTAAAATTTGCTTCTATAAATGGGATATCTTTTGTTATATCTGTTATAATTGTTTTATTTTTTATACTTAAACTGTTTTGGAGGTAGCCTTCATCGTTTACGGATACTAAGTTGCAATCTATAGCCATAATACGACATAGATATAAATATACTTTTGTAAATGATACATTTGTACCTTTTCTTTTATTTATACTTCCCCAAATGTTATTAACTGTACTTATTTCTTTTAGATTAAATGTCTCATTCTTGTCAGGTAAAATATTTATATCATAACCTAATATTTTCCCAACTTTAATATACAAATATTTTGATATTTCTAATTCATCTAAAGTAATTGGAATATTATTTATAATATCTAATAATAAAAGCTCTGATTCTCTAAATACGTCATAAGAAACATATATATACCCTCTTTTTCCATCTAACATATCAGAATATGAATAGTTTTTGCCATTTTCTATTAGATAATAAATAACTTCTAAATCTGGGCTAGTTATATCAATATTTAAATATTTTATATTATTACTTTTTTTTAATTCTTGTATGTCTTTCATAGTCGATATTGACATTATTACAGGGGACTTATCTTTCATATTCTCACCATGTTCATTATATATCAAATATAAAAAAAAATGAACACAGTTATACTAAATGTTTACACTTTTTTTCTTAATATGTAGGTAGTAAAATACTTAATTAACAATTAGTTGTTTGATATTCTTCTTTAAGACTATCCCATTCGTATTCCCATAATTTATAATTCTTACAAATAATTATTTTATCTTTGAAATCTAAATGAGAAATATATAAATAAAATATTTTTTTTAATATGTTATCTTTTTCAATAATAAAATTATAATCATCATGATATTTTTTAAATAATATTTTTAGAATAGTACTAATATTTTCATATATATATGGGGAAATTTTATTAGAATAATTATAGTTAAAAAGGTTATTGTTATTAATTATTTCTAGATAGTCACTGCCTCTTTTATAATTGATAATTTTTTTTAATTTAGTACTATAGCCTATACTTATTAGTAGTTTTTTTATTTCATAATGACAATTTTTTTCTAAATCTTGGCCATTTTTGGCAAGTGATAATAGATAGATTAATATTTCAAAATTATTTGGTGTTATCTTATTTGTATATTCTTCTTTATATTCATCTAAAATATGAGTGAAATTTAATTCTGGAGTTCTATATTTTTCAACAGTACTGTGGATATCTTGATAAAATTTAGCACCAATTTCTAACTTATATGCCGTAAGAAGATGGACTGTTTTTATTAATACTTTACTTATGAGATAGCTGTCAAAGAGTATATAAACATTCATCCTGTCTTCTAATTTTAAACCTGTTACTTTTATTTTTTGATAAAGTTTTTGATTATCTTTTTTATCAATAATATTAATTAAAAAATCTATTTCAGGGTTATTTGATAATATTATAACCATAGAATCTAGAGTATATCTATTTTTTATGTTAAGGCTTTCTAAATCTTTAAGTAGACTGCTTCGAATAAATAATTTGCTGTATATTTTGGTGTTGTTATTTAAAAGATTTGATAAAGTATGCTCTAAAATATTATAATTATGTGGTATAGAGAAATGGCTATAATTAATGCTAAAAATATTTAAAAATAATTCACTATAAATATGAGGAATTTTATTGAATATTCTATTTATTATATCTATAGTATTGTTCATTCTATCACCTATTCTATAGATAAAGTGTACTACATTTTTTTTAAAATATTGTAGAAAAATGTTAATGTTACATTTTTTTGTTACTTTTAACTTTTTTATTTATATATTATATTTTATCTTTATCTAAATGTTTATTAAATAACTGAACTTTGCAAAATAATTTTACTATTATTTTAGCAATTAAAAAAATTCAAGACATAAAACATCATAAAAATCACACCTAAATTTTTAGATGTGATTTTTCAAGTCTATCAAATTTTAAAAAAACAAAATAATTTACCAAATTTTCCTATCTTATTATATATGAGAGCTATCTTTTTCCACGTCTACCACCAGAAATTATATCTCTTGCTTTTTGTTGCCTTTCAAATAAAATTTTCATTTGTTCATCATAATATTTTTTTTCTTTTTCTAATAAAGATAACTTTTCTTGAATTTTTTGTTCTGATTTTTCCCTGTGTTCATTATATTTTTTTATTGCTTTATCATTCATGGAATTTACTTTTGATTTAAATTTATTAACTAAATTCTTTTTAACAGAAATTAAACTATCCTTTTTAGAATTAATATTTGAAATTATTTTTTCTTTGCTTTGTTCCCTTAAGGCCGCCTTTACATCTGCTTTTCTTTGTTTTCTTCTTAAAGCATCTTGTTTTTTCTGCTCAATTTCAGCTTTCTTTTGATTAGCTTCAGAAATAAGTTGCTGCTTTCTATCTTCTAAATCATTATAAAAATCTGCTGCTTTTTCTGTCGCCTTGTCTTTTGCTTGAACTCCTAAAGCCCTCGCCTCGAGACCTTTTGTTTTCAGGGTCTCTAACCCTAATTTTATCTTCCAAATTAATTTGTTTTTTACCTTTATTAACTTGTTTTTTTGTGAATTGATACTTGAAATTATTTTTTCTTTACTTTGCTCTCTTAAAGCAGCCTTTACATCTGCTTTTCTCTGTTTTCTTCTTAAAGCATCTTGTTTTTTCTGCTCAATTTCAGCTTTCTTTTGATTAGCTTCAGAAATAAGTTGCTGCTTTCTATCTTCTAAATCATTATAAAAATCTGCTACTTTTTCTGTCGCTTTGTCTTTTGCTTGAACAACATTTTTTTTAGTTTCAAGACCTTTTGTTTTTAGAGCCTCTAGTCCTAATTTAACTTTATTGGTTAAGTTCTTCTTTACAATTCCAATTTTTAATTTATTATAATCAATTTCATGCTTTACGAGTTCTTTTAATAACTTATTTAATTCGTCCTTTTTTTGTGATAACATATCTGCATCATCAAATGTAGTAATAGAACTTTCCATTATTTTTCCTCCTCAAATTATTCAGTTGCCAATGTATCTTTTATTATATTAAGAATTTCAACCTTTACTGTTTCTTCTTCTATATCAATTAATTTTATGTTTCCATTTTCATCTTTTGTTATTTCTGATGCTAAGATATCTGAGTTCTCACTATCAACAGGCACAGAATATAGTGCATACTCTTTTCCATATAACTCAACTACATCTAATAATTCTGCTTCTTTTTCAATACCATCTACATTAATTTTAAACTTATCATCCATATTTATCACCTTTCAATTTTATCATTTTGAGCCAATCTGCTGCCCTTATGCCTAGACTCTATGATAATAGTATCATATATTTGTTATTTTGCAATAATAATTATAAATATTGACACAATTTATAGGTTACATTGTAAAACTAAATTCCACTTCTATTTTAACAAAGATGGAATTTAATTATTAAAAATAATGATAAATATAAACAATAAGCTATAAACTAAAAATATATAATTAGACATTTTGAGGAATTTGATATTTTTTGGTAATTAGTTTTCTTACTAAATCAAATGGTATTACTGTTATGGATATTAAAAGCATAATAATAAATTCTTTTAAGGTTAAGCCACTAGTTCTAAATAAAGTGCCACCATAATAAATCATTGATATTTGAATTATAGCAACAAATGATATAAC
>CAKPER010000052.1 GCA_934149245.1 uncultured Bacilli bacterium
TTTGTAGATATATTTATTTCTTTCATAAATTTAATTGTATATGAAAGAGTTAATATAAGAATACTTGTTTGAATTATACTGTAGATAAATAAACCTATATTTGAACTATTAAAAAGTATCATTCCAAGTTTTACACAAGTTCCTAAAAGAAGAGTATGAACAACTGGATGATGATTTGTAATTATTACATTTTTATCAAGTAATACAACATAATATGAATACTTATTATCTATATGAAAATACTGAAGTAACTGAAAACTTGGATCCTTTGACATTATAATTGGATAAAAAGCTATCATATAAATTAAATAACAAATAAACATAACAATACTTGAAAATATTATTGGATGTTTATCAAATAAGTTTAATATTTTATTACTCTTTTTTTCACTTTTTATTTCATGATTATCTAGATAGTCAAACACTTTATTTAATATAAAATAAAGTACTATAAACAATAATATTGATAAAATTATCATTATTATTAAATTATTTTTTAGATATTTAAAGCTATTACTTTTTATAAAACTCGTACCTACTACCATAAATATTGTATATATCAACGATAGTATTATTGTTATTGCTTTTTTTCTCATATTATTCACCTTAACTAACAATCTTCACAATTTAATATATATCTATATGCATACTTATTATGTATTATAATAAACCAAGATTCTTTTTGTTTTTTTACTTCATATAACAATATTGGTGATTTTAATTCTTCTTCTGTATCTACTAAATCATCAAAATTTTTAATTTCTAATATTTCTAAATTTTCCAAATTAGGTTTTGTTGAAACTTCAACAATAATATCACTATAATTTTTAAGTATTTTATTATAATTTTTTGTATAATATGTTTTTTTGTTAATTATAAGTCTATCTTTATTAGAAATTGATATTACAAGTACAATTATTAATAATATAGAATTTATATAAACCCTATTCATATTTTTAGGTACAAGCTCCTCATCATATAAATTTTTAGACTCTTCTTTTATTTCTTTAGTTGTTATATTCATTGTTGTTTTTGATAAAGGAATACTTAATTCAATAGTTTCTACCCCTCTTACTTTTTTCTCAGTATCTCTTATAGTTGCTGTATATTTAACATTAAATTTTACTAATAGTTTTGCATCTATCGCAAGTTTAAATTGATTTTTGAAATTATTTGCTTCATTATTATATTTAGAATAATCTAATTTTAAATTCTTATTAACATCAAAAAATATTGAGTCATACTTCTTACCTTTTTGATTTTCTAAAATCACATATTTTTTATTCCATATTTCTGATTTAGAATCAGTATTACTTTCATATTCTCCTATTATTTCACCACTAATATTATATTCATATTCTATATCAGTTAATTTTGAACCTGAATATAAATAGTTAAAATTAATATCTATATAATCTATTAATTCAGTTGTATATTGCTTACCTTTAGGTAGAAATTTTTCTTCAAAGAAATTATTTTCTTTTAAATATACTTTATAATCTGTAGAACCATAGTTTTTATATGAGTAATATAAATTTTTCTTTTGTTTAGGACATAATCCCTCTACAATATTATATAAAAATATAGACGCTAAAAAGAATAGAACACATACAACTACAATTCTAACCCATCTTTTCAAAACAAGTTTTTTCTTTCTATTCTTTGTTTGCATATTACCCTCTCTACTTTATTTCTACTTTTGGCTTTTGTTTCTTAAAAATATCATTTAACCAAACAGATGGATATCCAATATATTTGATATGAAATTTATACATGCCAACTACTTGGTCTTCTTTTACCCATTTTAAATCAGGAGAAATATTAGCATCACCTTTTGTTTTAAAATATAATTCTTCTTTTTCTTCTTTTATATTTATTATTCTATGCGCAACAAGTTGTTTATCTATACTATATATGATAATATCATATTTCTTTAGTTTATTCAAATTTGTTTTGTTTACTTTACGTAAAATAACAACATCTCCTCTATTAAAAACGGGATCCATACTGTTAGATACTATCGCAATAGGTTCATATTTAAATAATCCAAGCATAAATGCACCAAAGGTAATTAATATAATAAATATAGGAACATAAATTATAGGGTTTTGTTTTTTTAAATCACGTCTACTTATTCTTCTATTCTTTTTTTGATAATCATATTTGTAAAGTAAAAATATAATTGCTGGAAATAATACACCAATTATTCCACTTGCAAACCAATCTATATCTGGAAAAACTGGTGAAAATATAGTTATGGCATTTAATATAATTCTATAAGGCAATGATAACTTATATGAACCTTTTAAACATAAATAAGTACATAACATTTCAGTCGCAAATAAAGGTATAACTGTTTGAGATACATATTTAAAAGTATCTTCACTAATACTTATATTTTTAATGAATGTATTTAAATTAAGTTCAATAATAAATATTAATAATGTGAATGTAATAATTATGAATTTACTATTTGAATTAGTACATACTGTAAAACTTCTAATATATTCTAAAGCTATTACAGGAACAATTATTCTCCATATATTTTTTAATAATGTTATTATTTTATGCGAATAAGGACTTTTAGTAAAACCAAACAATAATCCTAAAAAGAAATAAACAATTACATATAAAAGCATTATTATAATCATTTTCTTTATATATTCTTTATTTTTTGGAAATCTACCATGATTATCACCTTCTGTAAAATGAATATAAAGTGATATTATTAGTAAAATCATAGGAGAAATATACCATATTACATTTCCAAGTATTTTTTCTAAGAAAAATGTTAATACGAAATAAACAACCATTATTATATATATATTTAAATTTTTCATTTTAATCAACTCACTTGTATATTAGTTATGGATGGAGATAGGTAGTCATTTATATCATAACCTGCTGGTAATGTTACTTGTCCATATATAATTATATTACCATTCGCATCAACAGACGAATTATAACTAAAATCACCATCATTTACTGTTACATTTCCAGTCCATATAGTATATTTTGAACCTGATGGAAACCTTATAAAAAATGAACAACTATTTATTTTACTATCTGTATTATTTGTTATTGTTACATTAAAGTTCATTGATTGTCCGGTACTTATATCTCCCCAATATCCTGTTTGAGCAAATTTTAATTCTATACCATCAGGAGTAACAGGTGTTTCATCTTTTTTCTTAACTGTTATTGTACTACTGGCAGATATATTACCAGAACTAACTGTTATAGTAGTAGTTCCTTCTGATAAAGCTATTACTTCTCCATTTTGTGATACAGTTGCGACTGACTCATTACTAGATGTATAAGTTAAAGTTGCATCTGCATTACTTGGAGTTTTTATTGTATTAAGAGTTACAGTTTCTCCTACAACCATTTCATATGAACTTGGTGATAATTCAAGATTAGTTAATTCAATAGATGGATCTACGGGATCTGGATTTACAGCACCCTTACCATAGATTTTACAGTCATTAAAAGTTATATATGTAGGATCAAAATCATCTTCTACAGTTATCACTATAAAATCTAATGATAATTCTTTACCACTGTCTATTATTGAATTCCAAGAATATGGTGTTAATGTTAAAGTGCCATCATCAGATTTTGTTACATTAGCATTTACCTGTATTTGTATATCTCTTGGTCCTTTTATTTTTATTGTCCAAGAAGGAATACTTTCTGAACCATCATTTTTTATTGTTATGATAGCATGATAATGTTTATTATTATCTTGACCATTCCAAAATGTATTAAGTTTATATGTTCCAGTAATCTTATCTTTACAATTTGCTGCTTCTTCAATTGTAGCTGTACCATTTAATGAAATTAATGTTGAGGATACCCCATATCCAATAGATAAAAGCAACACAAAAATAACACAAATAATAACAATAATTTTAGTTTTATTTTTTGATATTTTGTTTTTTAATCTTCTTTTTTTAATTTTATTCATAGAAACCTCGTAATAAAATAAAAGAGTGAATATTCACTCATTTTTTACTATTTTGCTTGAACATATTCAAGAACACCAGTAAATGTTTTAGTTTTTACTTCTGGTACTGTAGTAACTGATTCATCATATTTTGCTTCAATTACAACTGTAGTACTATCTCCTGCAGCTAAAGTATCATTAGCACTTGGTTGAGATTTAACAGTATAAACAATTGCATCTGATCCATCAGCTTGTGGAGTTAATGTAATTGTATCTAATTTAGCATCAATTGATCCTTTGTTTTGTACTGTTATTGTATAAGTTGCAGTATCTCCTGGAGCCATTAAACTTGCATCAAATGTTGCAGTTGTTGCAGTAAAAGATGCTGGTGTTTTATCACTTGCAGTTCCAGTAAATGCTGGTGTTATACCTGTAATTTCTACATCCCATTCACCTGCGATTGTAGCAGTACCATTAATATTTAATGTAGTAGCAAATGCTGCATAACCTACTGCCATCATTGCGATTACAAATACTAATGCACCAATTAAAATATTTTTCTTATCTTTCATATATCCTCCTATCATTAATCAGATTATACTATAAGTTAAATTTTTTGTCAGCTATTTTAAGAAAAATTATTCATATGTTTACAGTTTTTATTATTATATATCAATAATTAATTTTATATTCTATTAAATTTTAAAGGGTGTCAACTATTAAATCTGTTCACACCCCTTAGTTTTTATAACTCATTAAATATAATTTTTATATTGTTTTCCACAGCATTATTTAAATACTATTTCTATAATTTAAATTCATACTTTTTTACATCTTTTTTTCTTTTTTTACAATCTTATTATCTTCTAATTTTAATCCAAGTACGTCAAGAGCATTTTCATTTTTTGAAGCACGTATAACATCAATTGGTATTCTATACACATGATTTACATTCTTTTGTTGTTTAAAAAGATAAATGAAACTTTTTTAAACAAAGTTCAAATTAATATTTACATTATTGTTTTTTTATGTTAGAATATGAACTCGTTTAATGAGGTATGCTATGAAAGAAAAAGAAGAAATTCATGATGATGAAAATATTATAATGAAAAAGATTCGTTCTTATTATAATGAAAAATATAAGAATTTATCTATAGAAGAAAAAAAAGACATTTTTTGTCGCATGATTATAGAAGGTAATGTCAAACAACAATTTGATAATAATGAATTTTATAAAGTATTAACACCTGAAGAACAAAAAAATGCCGAAAGTATTGGATATTGGGATTATATTACTTTTTTACAAAAATCATTTGGTTATACTAAAATGTTAGAATTGTTAAAAATTGAGTTATTAACTGAGATAATAAAAGATAAGGATAGTTTTAATAAAGAACATGCTAAAGAAATGAAATTATATAGAGATATATTAGAATCATATAAGAATATTGCTGAAGAATTAAAACTATCTACAGCATTAGAGTTTTCTTATTATTATACTTATCTTTTATGGAATGGATATTTTTCTGTAACAAAAGAGCACAAATACGGTAAGAATAATAGATTGAAGGATTTAAGCTTTTTAGCTATTAATGTACTAAATGGTGGTGGTGTTTGTTTAGAATATTCTGCTTTACTTAATGATTTTTTAAAAGTGTGTAATAAAGAGTCGGTATTGATGAGTTGTTTTACGTCAGCTAGAAAAGGTGAAGTGGCATTTGAATATAGCCCTAATATAGTAAGAAATATTGATAAGAATACCCAAAAATCAACCAAAGGGTCAGAATTTCTAGTAAATATTTTTGGGATAAAAAAAAGATTGGGAAATCATGCTGTTACAGTAATAAATGAAAATGGTCAGCAATTTGTGTTTGATGCAACTAATTTAGCAGTTCTAAATATAGAAGATAAATTAAGGGCTTCTATGATAAATGGTAAAGGATATTTTGACTTAAAAATTTATACTTTGGATTTACTTAATCTAACAAATTATACTGGTGAATTATTTTATTTGTTAAAAAGGAAAATGGCACATTCATCTTTAGAAAAAAATAATATTATATCTGGCTATGAAAAAACTTTAAAAACAGTGGAAAAAAATAGAATTTTATTGGATGAAGGGTATGACAGTATCCATTCTTCTATTGAACAGATTAGTTCACATGTACTATCAAAGAAGAGAGAATAAAAGAGAAATTATATAAGAAAAATTATAAAAATATTTGATATAAATAATTTAGAGTAGATGACGTGGTTATTATATCTGTATTATCCATTACATTTAGTCATTATAGGAATATTAATAATAATATATGGTTAGACAAATTACAATTTTACGAGCAGAAATGCTCTTTTTATTTTGCTAATTACTTTATCACTCACCTCATATTTGATATACATATAAAAATAGAGCATACTTATATAAACTGTCCAATTTTTGGGGTTCAGTTCAACCTGCTTATACTTTTTTAGTTAGCTATTAAATTATTTTCTTCATTAACTTGTTTTTGTAATAACTCTAAATCTTTTATATTTTTATTATCTTTTAAGACTTTCATTTGTCTTCTTGCTGAATGATTAAGTCTTATTAATCTTTCACATTGTGGTATTTTTTCTTCAATTAGTTCTGCATTTGTGTTTTGCAGATTGTTTAGTATCACTAAATGAAGCAAATCAGTATAATCTCTTATATTTCCATTTTTAGCAAGTTTTGGATTTCTTTCTCTCCATTCTTTTGCTGTCATCCCAAATAAAGCTACATTTAAAACATCAGCTTCTTCAGCATAAACAAATTTCTTTTGTGCTTCTGTAAGTATTGGAACAATATAGGTTTTTACTGCATCAGTGTGAACCGCATAGTTTAATTTAGATAAAATTCTATTTGCTTGCCAATCTATTTTTTCTTGATAAGCTTCATTAGTTTTTAATCTCTCAAATTCAGTTATTAAATATAATTTAAACTCCGGTGATAGCCAACTTGCAAATTCAAATGCAATATCTGGATGGGCATATGTTCCAATACTATATCTCCCACCTTTTGAAATTATTCCTATTGCTTTAGTTCTTTTTATCCATTGTGTAGGTGACATTGCAAACGAGTTTCTACCATACTCAGTTTTAATTTGGTCGAATTCGACCAAATTAAAATCTTGATTATGAATTTCTTCCCATAGTCCAATATAATCAATAGTATTTATTCTTCTTAACCAGTTTTTAACTGTAAAAGATGGATCACTTGAATTTTGATACTTTGCTAAATCAGTTAAAGAAATATAATTAACATTTCCAACTCTTAGTATTCCCACCTTATTTTCCTTAACTATTATTTCTGCTGTTACTAAATCCTTTTTCAATATTTTTGTCTCCCTTCTATTTAGATTTTAAAAGGTGTCAACAAATATAATCATTGTTCACACCTTTATTTTACTACATAATCTTAATTTTTTTGCAAACATTTTGGTTGTTTTCATATTTTTTTGAAATTATAAAACTATCACAAACCCTTATTTTATAAGCTATTTACCACAACATTGTTTATATTTCTTACCACTTCCACAAGGACATGGTTCATTTCTACCTATTTTTTCTACTTTTCTTGTTGTTTTTACTTTATCTTTGCTATCATTTGTTCCTGTTGGTTTAACAACTTCTTTTCTTTCTAGGTTTTGTTTAATTTCTGCTTTTAATAAATATTTTGTTATTTCTCTATTTATTGTATCAAGCATTTCATCAAATAATT
>CAKPER010000053.1 GCA_934149245.1 uncultured Bacilli bacterium
ACTTAGTTTTTTATACCAATAATTAAAAATAAAATAGTTTGTATATGATAATACATATTTTAAAATTTTTAGTTACATAATCTATACAAAAATATTTAGTATTTTTCATTTAAATAAATTATAAATTTAAAATTATCTTATAATTTTTACCAAATTTCAATAATAATTTTTTCTAAGATTATTATCCAAAAGAGTAAACGATATAAAATATACTAAAACTACAAACAGGACATATAATAAATTGGAAATAAAAAATTCCACATAACTGTGGATTTTAATATTAACTTTCTCTTTTATCTAAGATTTTATCAATAATTCCATATTCTAACGCTTCGTTGCTATCCATAAAATTGTCTCTTTCAGTATCTTGTTCAATTATTTTAATATCTTTTCCAGTATTTTTCGAAAGTATTTCATTTAATTTAGCTTTGGATTTTAAAATTCTTTCTGCCGCTATTTTAATTTCTGTAGCTTGACCTTGAACACCACCTAGCGGTTGATGAATCATTACTTCAGCATTATTGAGACAATACCTTTTTCCTATCTGTCCACTAGATAACAGAAAAGCTGCCATAGATGCCGCAATACCAACACATATTGTTGATACTTCACTAGAAATAAAATTCATTGTATCATATATAGCCATACCAGCAGTAATGCTACCACCTGGAGAATTTATGTATATAGAAATGTCATCATGATTTAGTCCATCAAGATATAATAGCTGTGCTACAATACTATTAGAAACATCATCATTTATTTCTCCACTAAGAATAATAATTCTATCTTTAAGGAGTCTAGAGTAAATATCATAGGCTCTCTCACCTAAACTACTTTTTTCAATTACAGTTGGAATTAAATTCATATCTATCACCTATAATTATTTTAAGCTGATATATGTAAAGTATGTATCAAAAATTTTGACAAAATAAATATAAATTAGTATAATAAAAGTAAACTTATAGAATAAGAAAGAGTGTGATATCTATGGAAAAAATAATAATTACATTTGAAAATGGAACTAAAAAAGAATATCCTAAAGGAATAAAATTGCATGAAATCATAAAAGATGTAGAAAAAGATTATCCACATCAAATAATAAGTGCAAAGTTTAAAAATCAACTAATTAATTACAATGATGCTATTATGAAGAATGGTGAATTAACACTTTATGATATAACAACACCTCAAGGAAATAAAATATATGAAAGAGGATTGATTTTTTTATTTGAAGTCTGTGCTTTAGAAGTATTAGGAAAGGACACAAAAATAAAAATAAGACATCCAATTGATAAGGGTATATACTGTGAAATTGATAAAAAATTATCAGAAAATAATTTAGAAGAAATAAAAGAGTTAATGAAAAAAAAGGTGTCTTTAGGTCTACCATTTGAACAATTAGAAACATCTAGATTAGAAGCTATAGAATATTTTAACAAATTAAAAAGATATGATAAAGTAAAAACCTTATCATATACAATTTCTAATTTTGTGAAGCTATATAAATTTGATGGTATATATAACTATATTATAGGTGACTTACCAAGTAATAGCAGTATTTTAAAAACTTTTGATTTAACTCTTTTGAAAAATAAAGGAATAGTATTAAGATTTCCCTTTACATACAATAATGGTAAAATAAAAAAATATGTTTATCATGAAAAATACGTTAATAGTTTAGATGAATATTCAAAATGGGGAAATTTATTGAATATAAATAATATTGGAGAACTTAATGAAGCAATTATAAAAGAAGGTGCTGGAGAAATAATAAATTTATCTGAATCAATTCAAGATTACAAATTAATGTCTATAGCACAAGATATAGCTAAAAGCAAAAATAATATTAAAATAGTATTACTATCAGGACCATCATCATCAGGCAAAACAACAACAGCTAAAAAATTAGCTATGTATCTAAAAACATTAGGACTAAAACCACATCCATTATCTTTAGATGACTATTTTCTAGAAAGAGACCAAACACCACTAGGTGAAGACGGAAAGCCAGATTATGAGGGTGTAAGAGCAATAGATATAAAATTATTAAATAGGCAATTAAAAAAGTTATTTGAAGGACACGAAGTAGTAACACCAACATATGACTTTTTAACAGGAAAAAAGATATTTAATAAACCTTTGAAACTAGAAAAAACTGATATTTTAATAGTCGAAGGTTTACATGCATTAAATGAAACATTAAGTAAAGATATTCCTAAAGAAAATAAGTATAAAATATATATAAGTCCTTTAATATTCTTAAATATAGATAATGATAATAGAATAAGTTTAACAGATATAAGACTTTTAAGAAGAATGGTTAGAGATTATTATACTAGGGGACATAGTCCATCTAAAACATTAGCATCTTGGAGTGATGTTAGAAGAGGAGAAGAAAAATATGTTTTTCCTTATCAAGATGAAGCTGATGTCATATTTAATTCATTTCTAGCATATGAGTTAGGAGTTTTAAAAACATATGTTGAACCTTTACTATACTCAGTTAATCCAAGTGATCCTGAATATCATACAGCTATTAGATTATTAGAGATTTTGAGACTAGTTTTACCTATTCCAAGTGTAGATGTACCAAGTACTTCAATAATAAGAGAATTTATAGGAAACAGTTATTTTTCTAAGTAACAAATATCGAGCCTTTATTATTAAAAAAACAAAAATATAGAACCAAAGTGTGTCCTATATTTTTTTACTTTATATATTATTTGATTATATTACCAAGAATTCCATAAGAAACAATACTCATAATAATAGAAGCTAAAAGTACACCTATCGCAATACAGATAAAAGATTTTTTCTTATTTAATCCTAACATAATAGCTAATAAAGTACCAGTCCAAGCTCCAGTACCTGGAAGTGGAATACCTACAAATAAGATTAAACCTAAATATCCATACTTATCAATCTGACTTCTTTTATTATCTACTTTTTTTTCAAGCCAGGATACTACCTTTTTAGTAGGTTTCCATTTTCTAAACAAATCAAGTATTTTCTCAAGAAATATTAAAATGATTGGTATAGGAAGTATATTGCCAATAATACATATGATTAGAGCTTTAATAAATTCAACATGTAATAGTGTTGCCGCTAATAATCCACCACGTAATTCTAAAATAGGCATAAGCGATATTATAAAAATAATAAATTCTTTACTAAGTCCTCCAAATAATCCTATAAAAAAATGAACTAAACTTTCCATAAATTCCTCCATCTATTATTTAAAACTAACCTGTATAAATTATAATATAATGGAAAAAACTTGTCAATTACATTTACAAACATCATAATCATATTTGTATAATTAATAATAGTTCCCTAGAAAAAACAGCAATTATAAATCGCTGTTATATGATAATTTCGCCATTTTAATTAACATACTTTACATAACATTTATTCCATCAGTTACTAAAAAAACATTTTTTGCTTGGTAACCTTTATCAGTAGTAATTAATTCAAATTGAACTAAGTCTCCAGTAGCTAAAGTTTTATATCCTTCTTTTTTTACTTGAGAATAATGAACAAAAATATCACTCGAATTGTCATTTTCAATAAAACCATACCCTTTAGCGTCATTAAACCATTTTACTCTACTTTTCATCATAATACATAACTCCTCCTTCACCAACATTTTATTCTTTTTACTGCCGTATTCATAATAACATATTTAATTATTATAAAGACAATAAAGTGCTAAAATGTTAAATATTAATGATTTTTGGTTGAAAACTATTTATTAATTAACCTTGCTTTCAGTTCTTCTTTTTGTGTTCTAGAAATTAAATTAGTTTCACCGTGTTTAAATTTAATAATATTATTTTCAATATCATAGTTAATAACATTATTTAAATTAATAATACAACTTCTATGCGTCTTAAAAAATCTAGGATCATTTCTAACTATATCAGCTAGTTTATTTATAGTATATCTAATAGTATAGCTATTATCTTTAGTGTAAATAGTAGAATCATTACCATTTAAATTTTTTTCAAAATAACAGATATCATCATAAGGAATTTGAAAAATTTCACTATTGCATTTAAAGCTTAATGTAGATTGTGAATTTAAAATACTAAAGGTAACATTTAGTGTTTGGGGTAATTTTTTTATGACCTCTTTTTTCTTTATAAAATCTAACATTAGTAATTTAGTTGAAAATTTAACTATATTTTGGATATCATTTACTGTAATAACTATTATAGGACTTATCCAATCACCACTTTCTCTAACCATTTTTGCAAGTTCAACACCATTTCTATTTGGAACTTCATAATCTAACAAGTAAATACATCTTCCAGTAATTCCATTAGCAATTTTCTCACCTATTTTTTCATTGTATTTATCTAATTGATATACCTTGTAATTATCATTTTTTATTCCCATATACTTATGGATAATTTTTAGATAAAGATGCCTTATTTTTGGATCATCATCGTAAATAATAAAATTAATCATTTATATAACTCCACTTCGTTTAAAATATAATGTGCTATAGCTACATATTTATAAATACCACATTTTCCTTGTGATATTTCCTAAGTGTACTAAATCAAAGTAATATAGGTCGTATTTGAAAAAATAACAACTATAAGTTAATAACGCAATAGTTACTATTGAGCTTTTTTATTAAAGTAAGAAGATAAATATAGAAAAAAGTGATATTTATGAAAAATAATATAAAATAATATGTTATTAAAATTATCTAAGTCAAAATTTAGAAATAGTTTTCATTGAAAAAACCTGATAAAGGTTACGTAAAAACTAAAGGAATAGACACGATTGAACAACATACAATTGATTTTGTTGATAAAAGATTGTCTCTCAATACAATAAAAATGATGGAAAACAAACACCATATAGAGGACATCCAACTTTTATAGCGTAACAAACAACAGCAACTTGTTGTAGAATGTATCTTTATAAATGGCATCATATATATAAGCAAAAAATTAACAGAAGATGAAAAAATATATAGTGACTTTAATAATGGTTTGGATAAGAAAAAAGTTAAATTAAAATATATTACTAGTAAATTTATAACCATAACCTTAGAAAAGATGATATAATTTAAACATAAAAATTAAAGAATAGATATGCATTGTATCTTTTTTATTCACAAAATTAAGAGAAGAGGAAGTAATATGAATCATGAAATTATAAAAGAAATAGCAAATGAATTAAGAATAAAAAATAATCAAGTTGAAAGTACACTAACTTTATTAAGTGATGGAAATACTGTTCCGTTTATAGCAAGATATAGAAAAGAAGCAACAGGAGCTTTAGATGAAGAACAAATAAGGAAAATAAATGAAGTTTATGAATATCAAATCTCGTTACTTAAAAGAAAAGAAGATGTAATTAGATTAATAGATGAAAAGGGAATGCTTACAGAAGAATTAAAAAATAATATAATGAAATGTGAAAAATTAGTAGAAGTAGAAGACTTATATAGACCATATAAAGAAAAGAAAAAAACAAAGGCAACAGAGGCCATAAAAAATGGATTAGAACCTCTTGCTAAAATAATTATGTCATTTCCACTAGATATAGATATCAACCAAACAGCTAAAAAATATTTAAATGATAACATTCAAACAGAAGAAAAAGCTATTGAAGGGGCTAAATTTATAATAGCAGAATGGATAAGCGATAATGCTAGTTATAGAAAATATTTAAGACATAACATGATAAATTATGGATTAATAAAATCAAAATTAAAAAAGAAAGCAGTAGATGACAATCAAATATATGAGATGTATTATGATTACAGTGAAAAAATAAAGTACATAAAACAACATAGAATACTTGCAATGAATAGGGGAGAAAAAGAAGGAATATTATCCGTAGGAATAGAAGTAGATAATGAATATATTTTAAATTGGTTTTCTAAAAAAATAATAAAAAATGATAAATCTATAGTTGCACCATTAGTAGAAGAGGCTATAAAAGATAGCTATAAAAGATTAATATTTCCAAGTGTAGAAAGAGAAGTTAGAGCAGAATTAAAAGAAAAAGCAGAAGAAGGAGCTATTGATATCTTTGGTAAAAATCTTGAAAAATTATTGTTAACACCTCCAATGAAAGATAAAGTAGTATTAGGCTTTGATCCGGCATATAGGACTGGATGTAAGTTAGCCGTAATAGATCCAACAAGTAGAATTCTAAACATAAGTAAAATTTATCCTCACGAACCACAAAATAAATGGGATGAATCTAAAAAAATAATAAAAGATTTAATAAAAAAATATAATATTGATATAATTGCAGTTGGAAATGGAACAGCATCACGTGAAAGTGAAAAACTAGTTGCAGAAATATGTCAAGAATATACAGATAAAAAAATATCATTTATAATAGTAAGTGAAGCAGGGGCATCTGTTTACTCAGCAAGTCCTTTAGCAATTAAAGAATTTCCAGATCTTCATGTTGAAGAAAGAAGTGCAATTAGTATTGGAAGAAGACTACAAGATCCATTAAGTGAATTAGTAAAAATTGATCCTAAAAGCATTGGAGTAGGGCAGTATCAACATGATGTCAATCAAAAAAAGTTAAACGAATCTTTAGATTTTATTGTAAGTAAAGCTGTAAACTTGGTAGGTGTAAATATCAATACAGCCAGTAGCTCAATTTTAAAATATATATCTGGACTAACAAAAACAACGATAGATAAAATAATTAAGTACCGAGAAAAATATGGAAAAATAACTTCAAGAAAGGAAATTCTTGATAAAAAAATATTGTCTAGTAAAACTTACGAGCAAGCAATAGGTTTTATGAGGGTAATAGATGGTGAAGATGTATTAGATAAAACTTCAATTCACCCAGAAAGTTACGATATTGCAACCAAATTAATAGAAAATTTAGGTTTAACCTTAAATGACATAGGTACAAAAGAATTAAATGATAAATTAGATAAATTAAATTTAGAAGAATATTCTAGAAATAATTCCATTGATAAATATACCTTAGAAGATATAGTAAAATGCTTAAAACAGCCAAATAGAGACTTTAGAGATGATTATAAAAAACCTCTTTTAAAAAGTAATATCTTAGATATTAAGGATTTAAAAAGAGGAATGGAACTAGAAGGAACAGTTAGAAATGTTGTTGATTTTGGCGTTTTTATAGATATAGGTTTACATGATGATGGATTAGCTCATATATCAAAATTAACAAAAGAATATATCAAACATCCTATGGAGGTAGTAAATGTAGGTGATATAGTAACTTGTTATGTTGATGATATAAATCTAGAAAAAGGCAAAGTCAGCTTAACTTTGCTCGATCCAAGTAAAAATTAAAAAAAGCTATTGACAGGTAATCAATTATAATTTATAATTTTAATTGGTTATCAGTTATGCAGATGTGGTTCAACGATTAGAATTCGGCCTTGCCAAGGCTGAGACGGGGGTTTGACTCCCCTCATCTGCTCCAT
>CAKPER010000054.1 GCA_934149245.1 uncultured Bacilli bacterium
CTAATAAAACAATACTATAATTGTATTAAATATTTGTATCCTGAATTAATTGATATTATAAATGCTTTTAATAATATTGATGGGACACTTGATAGAAATTATGATGAAAATTTGAGACAAATTATTGAACAAAAAAATAAAGAAGCTGAGGAGGAACTTTTAGATAAAATTGATAATGAAATGAAAAAGATAGATAAAAATTATACTCCAATTAAAAGAGTAAAAGCTTCTTTTTCGGATGAAAAGAGAGATGTTAGTGATTTAATAGCTCTTATTGATAAGAAACTACAAGAAATAGATGAGGATAATAATTAGTATAATAGTGCAATTATTACCCTTTTTTTTGGTTTTATAGTTGACAAAATACTAGATAGGTGCTTAAATATTAACTCAAAGTATATTGTTAATTAAGGGGGAATAAGTTATGGGAAGAAGTGAAGAAGCTGTATTAAAAAGACAAATTAAAGATTTAAAAAGTACGGGAAGACACTATATTGCTAGAAGTGCCTTAACTTTTACATTATGTAGTGGTGTCGTTTTTGCATCTAGTAAAATATTAGGCTTTGGTTATCCATATATTGTAGATAAGACAAAAAAATATAAACTAACAACGGGTGAAGTTAATAATTTTGGCGATGAGAAGATAATAGAAAAATATTTAAAACAAGAAGATATAAAAAAATATATTGATAAAGATAGTAAAATATTAGTAGGCAGTAACTATAAATATAATGGTAAGTATTATAGAGATGTTTCTGTATATAAAGTAGATGGTGGTATTGATACAAATACTATTTTAAATAATATAGATGATTATGTAGATAGCAATAAAAAAGTAGATAATTATAAGGAGTATAATAGTGATATTGCGGCTAAATATCTTAATAAAAAAGAAATAACTATTAAATATTGTGATGTTAATCTAAAAAAATATAAAATTATTCGTGAAAGTAAGCTTAGAAATACTATAGTTAGTGGTGTATATACTTTATTATTTTTAATATCAGGAGGAACATTTTGCTATTACATTAATGATGCTTTAAGTGATAATAAGAGAGAAATAGCAGAACTAAAATATAAAAGAAAAATGTGTAAGAAATAATAATTAGCTTATAACTATATAGGTTTAATTATTTATTTTAGAGAGATGTTGCTAGTATAATATTTACTATAAATATTAAAAATGTTATAATTTATTTGGGAATGTGATAGTTATGAATATAAATAAAATTAGAAATTTTAGTATAATAGCACATATAGATCATGGGAAAAGTACTCTTGCTGATAGAATTTTAGAGTATACAGGTGCTGTTGATAAAAGAGAATTAAAAAGTCAAATGCTTGATAGCATGGATATAGAACGTGAAAGAGGAATTACAATAAAATTAAATGCTGTTAGAATAAATTATAAAGGTTATACATTAAATTTAATAGATACTCCAGGGCATGTAGATTTTTCCTATGAAGTATCTAGATCACTTGCAGCTTGTGAGGGTGCTATCTTGGTTGTAGATGCAACGCAGGGAATAGAGGCTCAGACATTAGCTAATGTCTATTTGGCAATAGATAATGATTTGGAAATAATTCCTGTTATAAATAAAATAGATTTACCTAATGCTGATATTGAACTTCGTAAAAAGGAACTTTATGAAACATTTGGTTTTGATGAAGATTCTATTATTTGTACTAGTGCTAAGACAGGAGAGGGAATTGATAAATTAATCGATGCAATAATTGAAAGAATTCCATCACCTACTGTTGGAGAAGATGATAAACTTAGAGGATTGATTTTTGATAGTTATTTTGATCCTTATAGAGGAGTTGTTGCTCTTATTAGAGTTGTATCCGGAGAAATTAGAGATAATTCTAGTATAAAGATGTTTACAACAGGAGCTTGCTATGATGTAACAGAGATAGGATATCATGCACCAGATGTATGCAAGACAAAAAGCCTAGGTTGTGGTGAGGTAGGATATGTTTGTGCTAGTATAAAAAGTATAGCTGATGTTAAAGTTGGTGATACTATAACACTAAGTAATGATCCATGTTCTACACCTCTTAAGGGATATAAGAAGATGAAACCAATGGTTTTTTGTGGCCTTTATCCAGTAGATTCTAAAAAGTATCCAGCTTTAAGAGAAGCCTTAGAAAAATTAACTTTAAATGATGCATCATTAACTTTTGAGAAAGAAACTTCATTGACTTTAGGCTTTGGTTTTAGAACTGGATTTTTAGGCGTTTTACATATGGAGATTATTGTCGAGAGAATAGAAAGAGAATTTGGCGTTGAAATAATAACGACAGCACCATCGGTTATTTATTCTATAACACTTACTGATGGCTCTTTAATTGAAATCGATAATCCAAGTGAATTTCCTGAGAGAGTTAAAATTAAAGAAATAAGAGAACCCTTTGTTAGAACTAATATTTTTGTTCCAAGTAATTATGTTGGTAGTATTATGGAATTATGTCAACGAAAAAGAGGCGTATATGTCTCAATGGATTATATAGACAATACAAGAGTTAATATTCATTATGATATGCCACTTTCTGAGATTGTTTATGACTTTTTTGATAAGTTAAAGTCTTCTACTAAAGGATATGCTTCCATGGATTATGAAGAAATTGGGGATAGAGCTAGTGATTTAGTTAAGATGGATATTTTACTTAATGGTGAAGTAGTTGATGCTTTATCAATAATTGTTCATAGAGATTTTGCTTATAATAGAGGTAGAATTATTGTAGATAATTTGAAAAAAGTTATCCCTAGACAAATGTTTGAAGTACCTATTCAGGCTGTCATAGGAAGTAAAGTAATAGCTAGAAGTGATATAAAAGCTATGCGTAAAAATGTACTTGCCAAGTGTTATGGTGGAGATATTACAAGAAAGAGAAAACTATTAGAGAAGCAAAAAGAAGGTAAAAAGAAAATGAAGCAAATAGGACATGTGGAAGTTCCAAGCCAGGCTTTTCTAACGGTACTTAGCACAGAAAATATTGAGGAGGAAAAATAATGAATATAAAAAATGAACGAGAGGTAAAAGATTATATTCTTGATTTAGAAAAAGATGACTTTCCTTATTTAGAAAAATTATCAGCTGGTAATTTTGATTTAGTAGCAAGTCCCTTATTTAATGCACTATATTTGTTACTTAAAAAATATAAAACAACAAAAGATGATGAGAAAATTGACTTAATTATTAATTTAATAGAAGAAGGAATTGATAATAGCATTTTAGCAGATGATCAAAAAACACTAGCAAAAGCTAGAAATTTAATAGGTAGTTTTAATTATAAGATTGGAATTAATTTAGATAAAAAAGATAGAATATTAATTAATGAATATCAAAGTAGAATAAATGAATTATTTATAAAATTAAGTAATTTAGATAATGTTAGTAAAAAAGGTTTAAGAAGATAATGCAGTTACTTAGCTATTTGATATTTGAAGTTAGAGATTTAAAAATTATAAAAAGATATTTAAGTCAATACAAAGATAATTTAAAACAATGTAGTGAAAAAGAAATTGATTTGTTGTTTTCATCAATTTTTTATACTTATATTACTTTAAAGAGTGATGATTCTAAAAAGATAGAGTATTTTTATAATGTTATATTACTTCTTCAAAAGTTTGAACTTTATAGTTTTTATAGTACTAGTATAAGCTATGATATTTTAAAAGCGAGTAATTTAGATGAAAAAGAACATATTGTTAATTTAAAACATATTTTTGATAGTAGCTATGTAGTTCCATTAGAGGAGCTTGGAAAGTTATATAATGTTCCTCTTTCTCTGGATGACGAGACAGTTAATGAAGCTTATTCTTTTACAATGAATAATTTAGGCAGAGTTAATTTTACTCATCAAGAAGTTATTACAATAGATGATGAACAATCTAGATGTTTAGATGATGCTGTATATTTAGAAAAACTTACTAATGGTATTAATAGATTGTATATTCATATTACGGATATTCCTTCTTTCATTCCATATTTATCTAAAGTTAGTCAAGCTGCTATGATGAGAGGAGAAGATTTTTATTTAAGTGATATGCATATGACTATGTATCCAGAGTATATTAGTTTTAATATTTGTTCACTTTTAGAAAATAATAATAGAAATGTTATTAGTTTAATAATGGATTTTGATAGTAATTATGATTATATTGATAATAGTACTAAAATAGTTAAAGGAAAAATTAATGTTAAGCATAATCTTACTTATGATAGTGCTGATAAAATTATAATGCAAAGTAGTGAAGATAATTCTTTAAGAAGAATGCTTATTAATTTATATAAACTTTCTTTAAAACTTCAAGATAATAATTTACATAAAGAAGATTATAGAAACTTAGAAAATTTTCTTTCTAAGAAATCATATCATGAATCTTTATTACTACCAACATCACCATCAGCTAATATTATTCATGAATGTATGGTTTTACTAAATCATGTTATGGCTAGTTATTTCAAAGAAAAAGCATATCCTTTTTTATATAGACAGGCATCTTTTCTAAATCAAAGCTTAATAGCCGAACAATTAAAAAATATTGAAGAGTATGATCCAAGTATATTACTAGATAACAGAACAAAGAACTATTTAAAAAATTTTTATATTGAGAGTAGATATATTGAAATTCCTATTTATCATGAAGGATTAAAATTAGATTGTTATTCTCATACTAGTAGTCCTGCTAGGAGATATGCTGATAGTTTTTGTCAATATTTAATTCATGAATTTATCTTTAATAAGAATAATAGTGATAAAAATATTGATATTTGGAATAAAAAATGTCATAATATGGCTAATTATTTAAATGAAAGGAAATTAAATAATGAACTTTTTATGGATAGATATAATTATTTATCGTATAAAAAGCTTTTAAAAAAGAAGTAATATTTGTTATAATAATTAAAGGAAGAAGTGATAAGATGAATTTACCTAATTTAGAAAAAGCTAGGATTAGAAATAAACAAGATACTAAAATTAAACGAGATGATTATGTTATTCCAGATAGTGCTACTGATATAGGACTTGGAAAATATTATCACATATTAACATATGGTTGTCAAATGAATGTTCATGATAGTGAGAATATAGCCGCTATTATGGAAGAAATGAAATATACTAAGTGTGATAAAATGGAAGATGCGGATGTAATTATTTTAAATACATGTGCTATTAGAGAAAATGCTCATAATAAAGTTAGAGGTAATTTAGGAATTATAAAACATCTTAAAGAATCAAAGGATATTATCACTATTTTTTGTGGATGTATGGCACAAGAGGAAGGTGTAAGTAAGGAAATAAAGGATAAATATAAGTGGATAGATGTTGTTATGGGAACACATAATATTCATAAGTTACCAATTTATTTAGATAATATCTATAAAGATAGAAAACAAGAAATAGAGGTATATAGTATAGAGGGAGATGTAATAGAAGGCCTTCCAGTTAAAAGAGACTCCAAGTATAAAGCTTGGGTTAATATAATGTATGGTTGTGATAAGTTTTGTACTTATTGCATAGTTCCATATACAAGAGGAAAACAAAGAAGTAGACTGTTAGAAGATATTGTCAGTGAGGTTAAAGACTTAGTTGAAGATGGCTATCAAGAAGTAACTTTGCTCGGTCAAAATGTTAATGCTTATGGTAAAGATTTAGATAAAGGTTATAATTTAGCTGATTTATTAGAAAAAGTAGCTTTAACTTCTATTCCAAGAGTAAGATTTATAACTAGTCATCCTTGGGATTTTACTGATGAGATGATTGACATAATTGCTAAATATGATAACATTATGCCATATATTCATTTGCCTATTCAAAGTGGCTCTGATAATATTTTAAAGAAGATGAATAGAAGATATACTAAGGACGAATATATAACTTTATTTAATAAAATAAAAGAAAGAGTACCTAATGCAAGTATTAGTACAGATATAATAGTAGGATTTCCAGGAGAGAGTGAAGAAGAGTTTCAAGAGACACTAGATATTGTGGACTTATTAAAGTATGATTTAGCATATACTTTTATATATTCTCCAAGAGAGGGAACACCAGCTAGTAAATTTCCTGATGATGTAACTTTAGAAGAGAAAAAAGAGAGGTTAGCTAGATTAAATAAATTAGTTAATAAGTATGCTCTTTTAAATAATCAAAAGTATCAAGATAAAGTTGTTAAGGTACTAATAGAAGACAAATCGGATAAAAGTGGTAAGTATATGGGATATACAGACACTATGAAATTAGTTAATGTTGAATGTTCTAGCGATAAGTTAGGAAAAATAGTAAAAGTTAAAATAACGGATATTAAAACTTGGAGTCTGGACGGAGTAATAGTAGATGATTGATGATAATATTCAAGTAAAAATTGACGCATTAATAGATACTATAAAGGAAAGCCAAGAATATAAAAGATATATAGAAATTGATAAAGTATTAAATAAAAATAAAGAGATAAATAATCTTGTTAATGATGTTAAAAAGATGCAACAAAGAGCTGTTATGCTAGAATATCACAAAGATCATAGATATAAGAAGTTAGATGATAAAGTTAAAAAGTTAATTGATGAATTAAATAGTATTCCTCTGTATCAAGAGTATACTAGGAGATTAAATGATCTAAATGATATGATAAGCTATGTTACTTATAATATTGAAGAATATATTAATAGTAAAATATAAAATTTTAGAAGGGATGTTTTGGAAATGAATGAAGATATAAAGACAATAAGAAAAGTTGATTTACCTTATGCAAGAGCAGATATTAGGGATTTAAATATTATAAAATTAATTGAAGAATGGCTAGATTGTGATTATAAAACTTTTGTTAGTTTAATTAGTTACATTGATAATAGCGATAGAGTGATTACTATGTTTGATGGAGATTTATTCTTTGGAACATTTAGTTATTTTAATAAAAATCAGGATATTGTAGATGTTTCTTTATTTAAAGAAGTAGTAAATGGTAATGTCAATAGAGGTTTTACTCTAAAGGAAGCTGATAAAGATATGCAGTATGCTATAAATTATGAT
>CAKPER010000055.1 GCA_934149245.1 uncultured Bacilli bacterium
ACTTTAGCAAATAAAGAAGTAATAAATACTAAAGATGGTCAGAGATTAATTTTAACTTTTGAAGGAGATAATCCATTTGTTTTAGTAGAAGAAACTATTAGTTATGCTGATGAGGGACTAATAATTCCTGTAAGTGGAAGTTTAGATTTTCTAACAGATGTAATAGGGGTAATAAATGATAATTCAGTATCTTTTGATAGTAATGGTATAGGTTACTATATTGTTAGTGATAAATTAAATAAAACAGAATTAGTAAATATAGCAAGGTCTATAAGTGTACTACCAGTAAGTAAATAGTTAAAGTAGATATTAAATTATCTTCTTTTTCTTTTTGGGTAATAAAAATCATTTAAAGTCTATATAATTAGTTAGGTGAATTCTATGAAAAAATATATTCTTTTAGTAGTAATAACCATATTAGTTATTCCGTTGTTAATTTATTTTTATGATTTAAAAGAAGATATTCAAAATAAGGAGTTAGTAGCAAAAAATGTTTATATAGAGTATCCTTATTTTAATATTAAGCCAATAGATGATTATATAAATAATTACTTAGATATAAATATTAGTGTAACTGATTCTAAAATATTTATGGATTATGATTATAGTAAAAATAATGATTTGATAGATTTATATCTTTATACTTATAAAGAGAAAGATAATACGCTTAAAAAAATTATTAATAATATTGAAATAAATACTAGTACTAAAGATATAGTAGAAGATAAAATAGTAAAAAATATAGCTTCTAGTGAGGAGTATGATATTTATACTAATAAAAAAATTAACAGAAATAAACCTATGATTGCTCTAACTTTTGATGATGGACCTAATGCTAATACTACTAAAATATTAGAAATTTTAAAAAAATATAATGCTAAAGCAACTTTTTTTATCTTGGGAACAAATATAGAGGGAAATGAAAATACTATTAAAAGGATGCAAGAGTTAGATATGGAAATAGCAAGTCATATGTATAGTCATAAATTAATTACTAAACTAACTGATAAAGAAATATTAGCAGAAATAAAAAAAACAGATAAATTAATTTATGGATTGACAAATAAATATCCGTCTCTTATAAGACCCAGCTATGGAACTTCTAATAGAAAAATAAAGAGTTTAATAGATCGACCAATTATTTTGTGGGATATAGATACATTAGATTGGAAATATCATAATTCTAAGAGAATTAGTTCTAAAGTAATTAATAAAGTACATGATGGAGATATTGTTTTAATGCATGATATTTATACGGCAACTGCTAATAGTTTAGAAATAACAATTCCCAAATTACAGAAAAAAGGTTATCAGTTAGTAACAGTCTCAGAGTTATTCTATTATAAGAATAAGGAATTAAAGCCTTCTGTTGCTTATGGAAGTGCTAAATAAACCGTAAAAATGCTTGAAAAAATAAAAATAATATTATATACTTGATATATCTAGTAGATTATAAGGATGTGCTATATGAAGGAAACAAAAATAATGAATGTTTTTAATAAATATATAAAAAATTTTGATATGAATAAAGGTAATGTTAAAGCTTTATATTTTCATAGTCTAAAAATGATGGAACTATGCAAAGATATTGCTAATAATTTGGGTATTTTTACTGAAGATGAAGTAGTAATTTGTGGCTTTATTGGTCTATTTCATGATATAGGAGCTTTTAGTAATAGAAAAAAATTAACATTTCTTAATAATGAAGGTGTAGATTATAGTAAAAAAAGTGTTGATATAATTTTTGATAGCGATAAATTGATTAGAAAAATAACTGAAGTGTCAACGTATGATGATATTATAAAAGTTAGTATTTATTGTCAAAATAAAAATGGGCTTCCTAATGGCTTGGATGAGAAAATGCTTCATTTTTGTAAAGTACTAAAAGATGCTCATGCTCTAGATAATTTTCGCATGGTTATAAACTATCCTTATATGGATATGCAAATAGATAATTATCCTAATAGTTTAGTTTATGATAATTTTAGGCAATATAGGGTAATTAATAATAAAATAAGTGATAATGATGCTGACAACATTCTAGAGGTTTTAAGTCAAATTTTTGGTATGAATTATCGTTGGAGTTTTATTCTTTTAAAGCAAGAAGAATTTGTAGATAAGTTAATATCGTCATTAAAAATAAAAAATAAAGAAATAAAAAAATTCTTTACTCAAATAGGGATGGTTTTAAATTTATATATAGATAGAAAAATAGCTAGTTAATATGGTATTTTGTATAATTGGAGTGATTTTATGTATGAGGAAATAAAGAAAATGATAAGTAGTAAAAATAGTAGTATAGATAATCAAACTCTTGTATATTTTACAAATTATTTTTATTGCTTGGTAAAAGATAATTTAATTCCTCAAAAAATTAAATTAGAATCTTTAATAGATAATGCTATGAAATACGCAAGCAAGATTGAATTTTATGATGCAAATCACAGAGTATATTTAGAAAATGGTTCTGATACTAAGGGGTTTAGAGATCCTGACACAAAAACAATCTTTATAAGGGCAAATTTAGAAGAACCACTTAAGGAAATAACTGTCTACCATGAATTACATCATGCAGTACAAACAAATCCTCATAATGATGAGGTTGACATTAATCAAAAAAGTAATATTGGAAGACTAATTATGGAAGCTCAAACTCAATATTTTGCAGAAAAAATTTATCAAGAAATTCATGGTGTAGCATTTGAAGAAAGACAAATTCCAACGGAAAATTTAAGAATGGCTGGTAATGGTATAGTTACTTCAAAATTACATAATTATGAAATGTATGATAATTTATTAAGTAAACTTGCAATTATGTTAGATGTATCAAAAGATTATTTTGTATCAATAAACTTTTTATATGAAAATAATGAGGGGTTAAAAAATTTAGAAACAAAATATAATGAAGCAAAGGAAAAATATAAATTACCATATAGTTTTGAAGAAACATTATTAATGTTAGATTATATTTATTGTGTTGATTTAATTGCATATAAAGATAATCCAGATAAAGAAACTATTCTATCAGGAAAAGAAACAGAGTCTTTTTATCAAATATATCCTGAAAAAGACTATAAGTTATCACAGCAAACACAAAAAAGATATATAAATAGTTTTGATGTAGATAATTTTTTAGCTTTAGTTGATTCGGGAGGCAATTATAAAGAATTTGGTAGATTAGTTATTGATTGTGAAAAAAGAAAAATAATATCACAATTTATTGAGCCACCTTCTGGAAAAGATCAAGGAAATACTCATAAAAGAAGTTAAAATAAGAAGTTAAAAATTGTGGCTAATTTTATCTAGTAATTATATTTTAATAATTTTTAGGTAGTAGTTTTAAAAATGTCTTATTAATAATAGACTAACAAATTAAAATATGCTATAATAACATCTAAAGAGAAAGACTATGAACAAGAGGAGTAGTATAATTAATATTAAAAGAGAGCTAACGCTTGGTGGAAGTTAGTAATATTATTGTATGAATGTAGCTTGGGAGTTGTATATCTGAAACTAAGTAAGATATATCGTTTTGTTTGCGTTATAAACTAAGAGGTAATATTTTGCTTTTTAAATATTATGAATTAAGGTGGTACCACGAACTTAAATCTCGTCCTTATGGATAAGGTTTAGTTCGTTTTTATTTTAGAAGGGAATGATAATAATGTTAGAAAAAAAATATAATCATAAAAAAGTAGAAGATGGAAAATATGAAAAATGGCTAGAAAAGCAATATTTTAAAAGTGGTGATTTAAATAAGGTTCCATATTGTATAGTTATTCCACCTCCTAATGTAACAGGGAAATTACATTTAGGTCATGCTTGGAATACAACAATTCAAGATATTTTAATTAGATATAAAAGAATGTCTGGTTATGATGCTCTATGGCTACCTGGAACAGATCATGCTGCTATAGCAACAGAAGTAAAAGTAATTAATAGATTAAAAAATAAGGGAATCAATAAGTATGAATTAGGACGTGATAAATTTTTAGAAGAATGTTTTAAATGGAAAGATGAACATGAGTCTATAATTCATGAACAATGGGCAAAACTTGGCCTTTCTGTAGATTATTCTAAAGAAAGATTTACTATGGATAAAGGAATGAGTGATGCTGTAAATAAAGTATTTGTTGACTTATATAATAAAGGTTTAATTTACCGGGGAGAAAAAATAATAAACTGGGATCCTGTAAGTAAAACAGCTCTTTCTAATGAAGAAGTAATCTATAAAGATGTAAAGGGAGCATTTTATCATATTAAATATTATTTAGAAGATAAAACTACTTATCTAGAGGTAGCAACAACAAGACCAGAAACTTTATTTGGTGATACAGCAGTAATTGTAAATCCTAAAGATAAAAGATATAAAAAGTATGTAGGTAAAAATGTAATATTACCAATAGTTGGAAAGTTAATTCCAGTAATAGCAGATGAACATGCTGATCCAGAGTTTGGAACAGGTATTGTAAAAATAACTCCCGCTCACGATCCTAATGACTTCGAGGTAGGAAATAGGCATAATCTTGAAAGAGTAGTTGTAATGAATGAAGATGGTACTATGAATGCCAATGCTTATCAATATGAGGGAATGGATAGATTTGAATGTCGTAAAAAGTTAATAGAAGACTTAAAAAAAGCTGATTTATTAGTTTCTGTTAAAGAAATAACACACTCTGTTGGACATTCTGAGAGAACAGATGCTATGGTAGAGCCATATTTATCTAAGCAATGGTTTGTTAAGATGCGTCCATTAGCAGATAGGGTATTAGATATCCAAAAGAAAAAAGATGAGAAAGTAAATTTTGTTCCTAAAAGATATGAGAAAATTATGAATCATTGGATGGAAATAACTTATGATTGGTGTATATCAAGGCAACTTTGGTGGGGACATCAAATTCCAGCATGGTATAAGGATGACAAGGTATATGTAGGAGTAACACCACCTAAAGAAGAGGGGTGGGTTCGTGATCAAGATGTTCTAGATACTTGGTTTTCAAGTGCTTTGTGGCCTTTTGCAACCTTAGGTTGGCCAAATAAAACAACTGATTTAGAAAGATATTATCCAAATAATGTTCTAGTAACAGGCTACGATATAATTCCATTTTGGGTAAATAGAATGACTTTTCAAGGCTTAGAATTTATGGATAAACGTCCATTTAAAGATTGTATAATTCATGGCTTAATTAGAGATAAACAAGGAAGAAAAATGAGTAAGAGTCTAGGTAATGGTGTTGACCCTATGGATGTTATAGAAAAATATGGAGCAGATAGTCTAAGATTTTTCTTAACAACCAATACAGCAATGGGCTTAGATTTAAGATATGATGAAGAAAAAGTAAGATCAACTTGGAATTTTATAAATAAATTATGGAATGCTTCTCGTTATGTTTTAATGAATATAGAAGATTTAAAAGAAATAACTTTAGATGATTTAAAGCCAGAAGATAAATGGATTTTAACTAAATTAAATATAACTATAAAAGATGTTACTAAAAAGATGGAAAAATATGATTTCAATTTAGTTGGTAATACTCTTTATAGCTTTGTATGGGATATATTCTGTGATAAATATATAGAATTATCTAAATTTAATTTAACAAATACAAAGAAAAGTGTTTTATGCATAGTCTTAACAGATATAATAAAATTACTTCATCCATTTATGCCATATGTAACTGAAGAAATATATAGTATGCTTCCAATAAAAGATGCAGAATCAATAATGATATCATCTTATCCTGTGTATGATAAAAATAGGAAATATATAGAAGAAACTAAATTAATAGATAATACTCTAGATTTTGTAACAACTGTAAGAAATAAAAAACAAGAGTTAAATATTGGTAAAGATTATAAGGTGAAAATAGAGATTAACAATATTTATATTAAAGAATTAGTAAAAGATATGTTAAAGTTAAATAATAAAGAGGTAATAGATAATAATGATGGTAGTAGTGTTGTAAATATAACTAAATATGATTTTAGTATTGATATAATCTATGATAATAGTCAAAATAAAGAAGAATTAGAAAGAAAACAGGCTGAGGAGATTAAAAAATTAACAGAAAGTATTGCTAGAAGAAAGAAACTACTTAGTAATTCAAATTATTTAAATAAAGCTCCAAGTGAGATTGTAACTAAAGAAAAGAAAGCTTTAGAAGAAGAATTATCTCAGCTAGAATCTTTAAAATAATATTATGATACTAAATGGAATTTGTGTAAGAGAAAAAGTACTAGAAGAACTAAAATCTAATTTAAATAGCCTAAAAGTTTCTTTATGTCTTGCTATTATTCAAGTATCAAAAGATAGTGCTAGTAGTCTTTATATAAAAGAAAAAATTGCTTTGGCAGAAACTTTAGGATATAAATATAAGTATTACTATTTAGAAGATAATGTTTCAAATGAAGAAGTTATAAACAAAAATAGATAAATTAAATAATGATTCTACCATAACAGGTATCATCTTAGAGTTGCCTCTTCCAAAACATTTGGATAAAGAACTAATATGTAGTAGAATTTCTCCTTTAAAAGATGTAGATTGTCTAAATAGTAGTGCTACATCTTTTAGTTCTAAATATAATTGTCTAAAACCAGCCACTGTCTTAGCTATATTAGATTTAATTACATACTATAATATTGATATTTCATCATCTAATATAGTAATAATAGGAAGAAGTAGTCATATTGGTATTTCTCTTGTAAATTATTTAATAGAAAAGAATGCAACAGTAACAATATGTCACTCTTATACTAAAAATTTAAGTAAAATAACTAATATGGCTGATGTAATTATAACGGCTGTTGGTATTAAACATTTTCTTACTAAAGATATGGTAAGTGATAGCTCTATTATAATAGATGTAGGAATTACTAGAGAAGGTAATAAAACATATGGTGATGCTGATTTTGATAATTTAAAAGATAAAGTATATGCTATAACACCATCAGTTGGTGGAGTAGGAGCTATTACTACAGTAGAAGTTTTAAATAATGTTTATAAGGCTTATTTAATTCAAAATA
>CAKPER010000056.1 GCA_934149245.1 uncultured Bacilli bacterium
TAATTATATCATTTTTACAATAAAAAAGTAAGGCTTGTAAGCTTAAAATTGTTGAGATAATAAGCAACCTTACAAAGCAATTATACAATACTTTAGAAAAAAAGAAAAGAGTATTGAACTTTGTCAACACTCTGAAAATAACATCTAAATTTTTAGATGTTATTTTTAGTCTATCAAATTTAAAAAACATTTTATATTGATTTATTTATCATTATCTAAATATTTATTTTTTCATATTATTTTTTCAAGAAATATTTAATGCTGTTAAGTATCTTATAAGTACGGAAGAAAAGAAGAAAAACATCCAAATTGATAATGACTACAAGAACTTTTTATGTACTTTTTTAACTAATGCAATTGGCAATACATTAGCAGATTATTATTTAAAGGATGAAAAAATTTCTAAAGAAAAAGTAATACACTATTATAGTATTACTGCAAAATTTATAGTTGAAAATATAGGATATAATTTAAATTAGATTATATTTTTTTATTTTAATTAAATTTAACATATTTCATTCCTAATTTAGTATATATATTTCTTGCTCTAGGCAATTTTAAAATTCTCGCAAATAACAAGTTATAAAATTCATCTATTAAAATTATAGAACATAGAGTAAAGCTTATTGTAACAAAGAGCTTTTTATCAAGCCTTTTAGCTAAATAAAAGCAACCAGGCACTACTATATACATTAAAATTAAACTAGATATTCCAAAAACAAGTACACTTCTTAAACATACAAAACCATCTATATTTCCAAAATTTAAAATTTCTTTATTGTAGTCCCAGCAACGCATACCATTACCAATTATATACATACCAAGACCTGAAAAATATTCTAATATACCACAAACAAAGAAACTTATAAAGAAAACTTTTAATGGATTAGTTCTCTTTTTATATGTCAAACAATAAATAATCATAGCTCCAGTAGCATAAATATTTATCCAAGGTAAAAAATTTCCTCCTCGCCAATAAAATTCACGACACCCACCATTAAAAAAGTAAAATATATATTCATAAAGAAAGCCAAAACAACCTGCTATTACGATTATTAGAGCAAATATTGCTAATAGTGTCACTCTATCAAATGAATGATTTTCCTTCAAATAATTACTATACCACTCTCTCATACTACTACCTACTACTCTCTTCTCTATTTTTTATAGTATAACATAAATTAATCCAATATTTAAAAATAATATTAAATTTTTAACGAATAACTTTACTCAAATGTTTCTTTTTCTTATATTCTTCTACTAATTTTTTATTCATAATCTCAATTACAAATTCATTATGATTTTCTATCATAAAAAAGATATTATCTACCATATCAATAGTATTTATATTTAATTTATTACAAACAGGTATCAAAATATCAAAAAGTCCTTTATATCCTAATTTAAGTATTTCATCATAATTAAACGACTTATGATAATTTGCTTTACAATCATAAATTTCTAGATTTTCTCTCAAAGGACTTAAAATTATATAAGCTCGCTTTTTTATATCTCTTGAATAAGTAGTAGCTTTATAACCAGTTAATATTTCATAGCTGATAGGAAACAAAACATCATAAAGATTAATTGTTTCATAACGTGGATTAAATTTTTGAATATAATTTTGATACTTTCTATCATAAGAATAAATATTTTGTCCATTTGAAGCTATATAATATGGATATTTTTCATCTCTTTTATCATAATATATTTTTATTTTAGTTCCAGCTGTTTCATATAATTGTGATGTTTGATTTTCACTAAAAGCAATTGGAATATCTAATTTTAAACCAGGATCAAATATAATATATACTTGTTTTCCTTTATAGAAAGCTATAGCTAATAATGCCATATGTGCCTCTTTTATTTTATCATCCCCCGTTTTTAAAGCAAAATTATTAGCTTGAAATGTTATAAAGTGTGTATCTATTCCTATCTTAGATAATTCTTTTTTTAACAATCTTGACTGATAAAAGCAATTACATTTTATCTTAGTATAATCTAAATTTTTATTATAAATAGTATTAACTAAATTACTGCTATAATTTTTTCTTATTAATGTTATCATATCAAAAGTATTCAAACTATTAACTTCTATTACCTGCTTTAATTTTTTTCTTGCCTCTTTCAATCTAGAAATTGATAACTCTTGAATACTATTAATTTGTATCTCTTTTTTTATTATATCTTTAGCTCCATCTCTAGAAATTATCATATTATTCCTCCAATAAAAAAACACTAATTAATTATTAGTATTTTGTATATTATCATAATTATCCAAGATTTTCAAGTCTATCTTTAACAATCTTACTTACCTCTCCCATATCAAATTTTCCTTTTACTTTAGGAGATACTTCTTTGATAATTATTCCCATTTGTTTTTTACTAGTTGGTTTAATATCAGAAATAGCTTGATCAATAATTTTTTCTACTTCTTCTAAAGATAATTGTTCTGGCATATAAGTCTTTAATACTTCAATCTCAGCCTGATATTGTGATACTAAATCATCACGTTTTGCCTTTGTAAATTCTGCTATAGAATCCTTACGCATTTTGATTTGTTTAGATATTATATCTATAACATCATCATCATTAGGTTCTCTTTTTAAATCAATCTTAGCAAGTTGAATAGAACTCTTAATCATTCTAATTACATTAAGCTTATCTTTATCTTTATTTTTCATAGCATTTTTTAAATCATCATTTATCTTTGTAACTAAATCCATATTATCACATCCAATCATTAAGCAGCATATTTTCTACTTACCATTTTGCTATTACTTCTTCTTGCTCTATAACTATTTTTCTTGCTGTTTCTTCTAGCATTAATTGTATTCTTCTTTTTCTCTTCTCTCTTCTTTACTCCAGGTTTTTTGTATTCTTTTCTATCTTTTATTGCAGAAAGGGTTGGACCTACTTGATTTTTTAGAACTCTAAGAGCACCATCAATGTTGTTTTCTCTAACTTTAACATTTACTGACATTACATTCCCTCCTTTCTGCGTCTTCTTTTAGATTATATCACTACTTTGGTTAAGAAACAAGTATTTAAAAGAAAAACAACAACTTTTTGCATATAGTTCACACATAAATTACTGCAACTTAAAATAAATACCTTTTTTTATCAATTTGTCAGATGAATCATAATCCATTGGATAATAACCTTCTTTTAATAATCTTTCTATAACTAATAGATTATAATTAGAAGCAAATAAAAAATTTATAATAAATATCATTACTATGCATAGTAATAATTTTGAAAGTATTGTTATTGGTACTAAAATACATAACAATACACATATTGATAATTGAAGTGCTAAAATAATAAAGCAATGTCTTAAATCCCCTTTTTTATATGGGTAAAGAAATCCTAAAAATAATAATTCTTTAGCAAAACCATAATCGCACTCAACACATGGTCTAACATCATCATATTTTAAATAAACTTTCTCCATACTCTCTATCACCTATTATCAGTATACTACAAATTAAATGTGGTTGCAATTATTTTTAGAAGACTACTAATTGAATTTTTCTTAATCTATGCTATAATTAAGTAGCGATAAGGATGGTGATATAATGCCTAGTACAATGACACATACTTATTTTTCAATAGATATATATAATAAAATTCCCTCAAAATATAAGAAGAATATTACTAATCTAGGGGAACTAAATCTATTTTCTCAAGGAACTGATCCTTTTATGTTCTATAATCTATTTATCGGCAAAAATGCTAAAAAATATAGTAAAATTCAAAGTATTTGCCATTTTACCAAAACCCAAGACTTTTTTCTAGAAATAATTCACTATATCAGCAAAAACTCTCTTGCTAATAACAAGGAAGTTCTAACATATCTTTATGGTAATATTTGTCATTACTACTTAGATTGTTATGCCCACCCTTTTATCTTTTACAAAACTGGTCTTTATAACAAGCACGAGAAAAATACTTATAAATACAATGCTATGCATCAAGTTATGGAATATGGTATTGATAGATATTTAATTAAATCAAGAGAAAATTGTCCTGTTAAAGATTTCCCAATTCATCAGAAAATTTTTAAATATTATCCTTTTTCTGATGAATTAAAAAAGTTAATTGATAGTACTTTTAGTAAGGTTTACAATATAGATAATGTTAGTTCAATATATATTAAATCAATTAAGGATATGAAGCTATTTTTTAGAATAGCTAATTATGATAAATTTGGTATAAAAAGAACTCTTTATAATATTATTGATAAAATTAGTTCAGATAAAGTTATAAATATATCTGAGCTTTCCTATAATAATCAAGATTTAGATATCAGTTACTTAAACTTAGATAAAAAAAGTTGGAATCACCCAACTAATTTAGATGAAACCTACAATTATTCTTTTTTCGATTTATATGATATGGCTCTTGAAAAAGCTCTTCAAACTATTATTTTAGTTAGTGATATTCTTACAAGTAATAACATTGATTATGACAAACTAAAAGAAATTTTTGATAATTCATCTTATGCTACTGGTAAAAATTGTCATAGTAAAGCTAAAATTAAATTTTTTGAATATTAAAAAGCCTAGATAAAATACTACTATCTACGCTTTTATTTTGCTTCTTCACAAGCTCTAGTTTCTCTTATTACAGTTACTTTTATAGTACCAGGATATTGCATTTCACTTTCAATTTTATTTTTAATATCTCTAGCTATTTTAAAGCTCGTTACATCGTCAACTTCTTCTGGTTTTACCATAACACGAAGCTCTCTTCCGGCTTGAACAGCATAAGCTTTTTCAACACCTTTAACTCCTTCACCAATTTTCTCTAATTGTTCTAATCTTTGGAAATAATTTTCTGATGAATCATTTCTTGCTCCAGGTCGTGAAGCTGATATTGTATCTGCTATTGCTACAATTGATGCAATAATACTTGTTGGTTCAGTATCACCATGGTGAGATAATATAGAATTTACAACAACCTCATCTTCGTTATATTTTCTTGCAAGATCAGCCCCAATTTGAACATGAGAGCCTTCCATTTCAAAATCAATTGCTTTTCCTATATCATGAAGAAGTCCTGCTCTTTTAGCTAAATTAACATTTTCTCCTAACTCACCTGCTATTATACCAGATAAGGACGCAACCTCTATAGAATGTTTTAAAGCATTTTGACTATAACTTGTTCTAAAATGTAATTTTCCTATTGTTTCAATTAAATTAGCATCCATTTTACTTATTCCCAATGAATAGATAGCATCTTTTCCATACTTTCTAATCATAGAATTAACATCATTACAAGCTTTATCATAAACTTCTTCTATTCTAGCAGGATGTATTCTACCATCACTTATTAAGGTTTCTAAAGTAATTTTAGCTATTTCCCTTCTTAAAGGATCAAAGCTTGATATTACAATTGCTTCTGGTGTATCATCAATAATCAAATCTACACCTGTAACAGCTTCTATTGTTCTAACATTTCTACCTTCACGCCCTATAATTCTACCTTTCATCTCATCACTAGGTAAACTAATAACCGAAACAGTCTGAGTATTAGAAACATCAGCCGCATATTTTTGCATACTATCAACAATCATTTCCTTTGCTATATTATCACACTCTATTTTAGCTTCTGATTCTCTTTCTTTAATATAACTAGCTATCTCTGTTCCCATATCATCCTCAACCATCTTCATAATGGTATCATGAGCTTTTTCTTTAGTATATTTAGAGATTTCTTCCAACTTTTCAACTTGTTGCCTTTTTATATCTTCCATTTCTATTTCTTTATCTTGAATTTCTTTTTGTTTATCTAAGAGATGATTCTCTCTTTCATTAATAGCATCTTCTCTATTTTGTAAAGTTACATCTCTTCTATCTATATTATTTTCTCTTTGTAAAAGTCTAGCCTCACTATCCTTAATCTCTTTTTTCTTCTCTTTTATCTCTTTATCTGTTTCTATCTTTAATTTATGTACTTCCTCTTTAGCCTCTAGGATAGTCTCTCTTTTTATTTTATCAGCTTCTTTTTTAGCATTCTCTACTATATCAGAAGCAATTTTTTCTTTTTTTCTTATTCTTAATACATTAAATAAGATTAATGCTATTATTCCTAATATAAATCCAAGTATAAAAATTAAAATGGAAGCTACTTCTTCGTTCATCTCTACACCTCCATTCTACTACACTACTCTATAATTAAAATTAATTATTTAATTTAAACTATACATATTTATTGTATCTATCTTTTTTCTGATTGTCAAGTAAATTAGAAAAATAAAATTTAACTAAAAAGAAACTCTTGTTACTACTTATTAATCTAAAAGCTTTTCTTCTACTTTTATAATTTAATTTTTTTAATAAAGTATGATAATCTAATCTTCTATTATCTTCAAAAATTATGTAAATTAGGTGATAATAATACATTTTTTTACTTTTATCTCATATGTTATATTGAAATAATAAAAAGGGGTGGATTAAATGAATAATAAAGAAAGAAACTCTTGTTCTAATAATTGTATGGCTGATATTTTAAAAGTAATTTTGATTCTTCAACAAAGTGCTGATGGTAATGATTCTTGTCTAGATACTTGTGATCGTGGCTTTTTAGGCCAACAATGTTGCCCTATATGCTACAATACCCGTCCTATAACATTGTATACTTGTGGTAATACTTCTCCATTGTCTATGCCTATTAGTAAAAGTGCAACAGAAACTACTACTTCTTCTATCTTTAGATTAGAAAAACTAGATAATTGCTGTGCTACTTGCAGAGTATTAGTTGCTGGAGATAATAATACTTATACTAGTACTAACTCATTTTTTACAATTAATTTAGATTGTCTATGTATTATCAGATGTTTAGATGACACTTTTATTGAAGGAGTCTAAAACAAACTCTATGTTTCTTCTAGAATAAAGACAAATAGGTAATAACTACTTATTTGTCTTTTTAAT
>CAKPER010000057.1 GCA_934149245.1 uncultured Bacilli bacterium
TAATAATAAAAGTAATTGTGTAATTGCTTCCATATTTTTCTTTTAGATATTAATTATAGATACTATCTCTAACCGAATCTGCTAATTTTCTTTTTCCTTTTTTAGGGATGAATTTATTGATAAAGGAATTATTTTTATTATACTTTAATCCCAAAAAAGCTAAGGTGCTAAAAACTATTGCACCAATAAAATTAACAAATAAATCTTTCATAGTATCGTTTATTCCAATATCAAGGTAACCGTTTTCAATAACTTGAAGAATATTACCTTCTTTATCATAGATAATAGTTTTATCAATATCTTTTATTAAAATTGGTTTATTTTCTTTATCTGGATTTAACTCTACTGATGATATTTTTTGTACAATAGTATCTTTTTGCATATCTAAATTAAAAAATTTATCTCCAGCATATTCAAAAAATTCCCATAATACTCCAATTGTCATAGAAAAGCAAAAAGCAACTAAACATAAATAAAATGGGGATAACTTAATTGATTTACTATTTTTATTTAATAAGTCTACTAATGAGCATCCCACTGCGGTTGCTAAAAATCCATTGATGGTATGTAACATTGTATCCCAATGAGGAATGATTCCATAAAAGTTATTAATTTCTCCTAATATTTCTGCTGAGAAGATAAATAAATATATTGCTATTTCTAAACCATCTGGTAATGTTATTTCGAATTTGTTTTGAATAAATAATGGGGCAAATAATAATACAAGTGATAATAAACATAGCAAGGCATTATTTAAATCTCCTCTTAATAGTTGTAATATCATACATAAAATAACTAAAAATCTTAATATAATATAAATTGCTAGGGAACTTCTTCTTGTTTCTTGATATGCCATTTTTATTAATTTTTGAACTTTTATTTTTTTCTTTTTCATCTTCATCCTCCTCTTTAAATTTTTGGATAATTGTTTTGAATCATATTTTCTAATTTTTCTAAATCAAGTTGATTAGGGTGAGATAATGCTTTGTCAAAATTTTCTATTAAATTATCTATATTTGCTCTGGAAAGTTCTTGTTTTTGTTTTTCATAACGTTTTCTAACTGATATAGGCATTTTACCTTGACACATAAAAGTTCCTATTATTGTATTGCTACTATCAATATTCTTTTTTATATTATTAATAATATTTTGAAAATATTTTTCACTTTCTCCAAAGCCTGCTGTTCCAAATAAAAATATTTTTTTATTCTTTAAATTTTTTAAGAAAGTTAAGGTTTGTAAATCGGCTGTTCCTTTTTCAGTCCAAAATCCAATATATAGTATATTACTTAAAGTTTTATCAATATCTGCTATATTTCCATAATAAGTACATTGTTCTTTAGGTAAAATATTATAGATTTTTTCTGCAAGAATTTTAGTATTTCCTGTTTTACTACTGTAAATTATAGAATATTCTAATTTCATAATATATTTCTCCTTTATAGTTGAATTTTATCAAAACTTAATGAAAAAGTCTTTGTTTTTATTTAAAATACTTAAATATTTTATTCTTATTAAATTATAGTAGTAATAAAAATAGAAGATTATTTAAGTAATTTTTCTAATAAGTTAATATTTTTAGTTTCTTACAATATTTAATCTTTAAATAATTTCACTAATAATGGCTTAATTAATTCGTAAATGAATATTGCCATAAAGTTTATTATAAATACTAATAATATCAAACTAATATTCATTGATGTTATACTTATTAATTTTCCAACCGGTGTAATAAACACTATAAGTTCAATTAAAAGTATCAATAGTAATCCATAATTCATTACTTTGTTAGAAAATAATCCTTGTTTAACAATTGATTGTTTTAAATTTCTACAAGATAATGAATAAACAATTTCTTGCACAACCATCGAAAGAAGTGCTAAAGACATAGCCGTTTCTTGTCCATACATTTTCAAACTAATAAAATAAGTAAGAACTACAAATATAGTTTCAATTATAGCTGAAAATGCGATACTAGCTTTGATAAATGGTGTAAATAACGGTTTGTTTATTCCCCTTGGTTTTTTATTCATTATACCATCTTCACTCTGTTCAAATGACAAACAAATACTAGGAATAGAATCTGTTACCAAGTCAATAAATAAAATATAAATTGGTAATAAAATTGTTGTTTTAGTAAACAAACCTATAATAATAGTAAATATTTCAGCAAAATTACTTGATAACGAAAATACTATATTATTTCTAATATTATTATATATTCTTCTACCTTCTTCAACTGCCACAACTATTGTTGAAAAAGAATCATCCATTAATACTATATCAGACGCTGACTTTGTAACATCAGTACCTGTAATTCCCATTCCCACACCAACATGAGCATCTTTAATAGCTGGAGCATCATTTACTCCATCCCCTGTCATTGCTACTATTTTTCCACTGTTTTGAAGAGCAAAAACAATTTTTTCTTTATGAGTTGGATTAACTCTTGCATAAACAGAATATTTTTTAACAATATCTTTTAGTTCTTTATCATTATATTTATCAAGTTCACTTCCAAGTATTGCTTCATTATCACTGTCTATAATTCCAACATTCTTAGCAATAGCAGTTGCTGTATCTATAGAGTCTCCTGTAATCATAATAGGTCTAATTCCTGCATTTTTACACAAAACAACACTTTTCTTAACACTTTCTCTCGGAGGATCTATCATACCTAAAATACCAGCAAAAGATAAGTTATTTTCTTCTTTTTCTAATTCTTTAACATTTTTGGGTATATAATCTAACTTTTTATAAGCAAAGCCTAAAGTTCTTAATGCATTTTTAGAAAAATTCTTAACTCTATATAAAGCATCTTCTTTTTGAGTCTTAGACAAATTTACTTTTTCAATTAAAGAATCCATACTACCTTTACATAAAACATAGACATTATTATCAATTTTATTTAAAGTAGTAAACATCTTTCTATCACTATCAAATGGTATATCTAACAATCTTTCACAACTTTTTCTCAATTTAAGCGAATCAATTTTTTTATTATATAGATAATCGTATAAACAAGTTTCTGTAGGATCACCTACATATTTTTCTTCATAAATAAGGCCATCATTACAAAGAGCACATATGTAATTAAGCATTTTTTCATCAATTACATATTCATCTTTAACTGTCATTTTATTTTGTGTTATAGTACCTGTCTTATCAGAACAAATAATATCTATTGCTCCTAATGTTTCTACAGCTTGCATTTGTTTTACTACTGTTTTCTTTTTTGCTAAATTAGATATTCCAACAGATAAAGTTATTGTAATTACAGTTGGTAATCCCTCTGGAATTGCAGCCACTGCTAGTGATGAACATAACATTATAATTTCAAGTATCGTATATTTATTAATTAGAGCTAAGATAAATATAAAGATTAAAATAATAAATACTATAAATGTAATTTTTTTAGAAAGTTCTTTTATTTTTAATTGTAAAGGAGTTTCAACTCCATCGTTTTCATTTAGTGATAGTGCAATCTTACCTATCTCAGTATTTTTTCCAGTACTTACAACTATACCAGTACATTTTCCATTTGTAATATTTGTTCCTAAAAACAACATATTCTTTTGTTCTTGAATAATTAAATTTTCTTTTAAATCATCAGCACTTTTTTGAACTGGAATACTTTCACCAGTTAGTGCTGATTCATCTACTTTTAAGCTTTCACATGAAAGTATTCTAATATCAGCCGGAACTGTTTCACCAGATTCTAAATAAATTATATCTCCCGGAACTAATTCTTTAGTATTTATTATTAATATTTTGTCATCTCTTTTTACTTTACAAGTACTAGTTTCATATTTTTTTAAATCATTTAATATTAAAGTCGCTTTTTCTTCTTGTATAAATCCAACAATAGCATTTATAAAAACTACAAAAAGAATAACAATAGTATCAGTATACTCATGAGAATAAAAACATCCATAAAAATATAAAAGTACTGCAACAACTAATAATATAATAATCATCGTATCATTAAATTGCTTTAAAATTCTTAAAATCAATGATGTTTTCTTTTTATTTAAAATAATATTTTGTCCATAATCATCTAATCTCTTCTTTGCATTTCTACTATCTAATCCATCAATATTACTTTCCAAAGTCCTAAATATTTCTTCCTTATTTTTAGAATACACTTTTTATCATCTCCATTTTATTATTTTTCACCCTATTACCCATCATATAATAGTTTTTTAAGTGATTTTTACCACTCATATTAACTATTTTTATTTATTCTACTTTTAGTAAAAAGAGAGAAAATTATAATAAAATTATACTATAATAATCTATTACTAATATAATCACAAAACATAATAATATAGATACTATTCATATAAACTTATAATAATTTTCTTTTTTATAGTCATTACTCCATTAATAAATATTACTTTTAGTTTTTTTATCATAACTTAACTTTCACTTTTATATCACTATCTTATTTTTTAGTTTACCATCTTTATTTATTTTGTCAAATATTACTTATCATTTTATTAACCACTAGTTAAAATGTATACACTAATAATGTTATACTATACCTTGTAAGAAAGTATATTCTATTATGCATAATAAAGAATATGCATTAAAGATTGTTCAAGAAAAAATTAGTGGTTTAAATAATTACTCTTATTCTTAAATCAATACTTTTACTGGATATACTAAAATGCAGTTAATTCGATTTTCTAAAGATATAGAAAAAAAGATATTGATTCTATATTAGTTCATGGTTTAACTAATAAACCTTCTAATAATTCAACATCTGACAAAGAAATTGAATTTATTAAGAACTTTAAGAATAAATATCCAGTTATTAGTATAACACAGTTTCAAGACATTTATCATGAAGATATTATTTAGAATTCTAAAACGAAAGATATTGTTAAACAAAATAATCTTAAAGTTAGAAGTTATTCTTTTACGAATCTTTATATGAAAAATTTAACTGGGTTAAACCTATCAAACATAAATGTTTCAACAAAGAATATGATTCTCATCCTATAAGGGAACCTTCTCCACAAAGGGATATCTTAATTATGATTGATGATACTCTTTATAATTGGTTTCAAAATGGTAAAAAATATTCATTACTTTAGTTTTTTTAGAATATAAATCAAACTTTTCTTTCATTTTATATCTATTAAAGGTAATTGATAATTCTTTTTGATATTTTTTCTTATAAGAACTTATTAAATCATTAGCAGTATTATTAATAGCTAATGTAATAGTACAAGCGCAAGCTATTACTACTATTATTATACCTATTAAAATATTTCTTCCTTTATTTCTTGTAGTAGAAATCTAAGCATTTTTTAAAATATACATAATTATTCCTCTTTTCTTTTATATTTGTCCTTTTTAGACTAATTAATTATAAAAAGAAAAACTGAAATAAAACTTAAATTATTATTTTTATTAAAATTTACTATAATTGTAAATGTCAAATATTTTTATAGTTAAATATTAGTTTTATTTTTATGATTTAAACAATTTTTCTGATGATAATAGATTTTTTGTTTTTTTAATATTCATAATACTTAAAACCTATAAAATAAAAAAAATTTAGAATTTTTGGAAATTTAAAAGGAAATCGAAGATAAACAGCCAATAATATAATTAGAAGGAGCTTTTTCTAAAAGGAGGTAAATTTAATGAAGAATAAAAAAATAAAAGAAAATATAGAACTAATTCCCCTAACCCGTGACTTTATGTTTAAACATATTTTTACAAATAATCCTAATATATTAAAGAAGTTTTTGATTAGTGTTTTAAAACTTAATATTAATCCCGATCTTGCTAGTATTGTTGTTGAAAGTAATGAACTTGTAAAAAGCCGTGATAAAGAATATCATAAAACAGTTGATATTTATGCTTGTATTAATAATAATTTAAGAATAGATATTGAGGTTAATACTGAAAAATTTAGTGCTATTAAAGCAAGAAATGCTCTTTATTTAAATAAAATTGCTATTGACACGACAAATTCTGGTTTTACTTATCAAGATATTTCTAAGATTTATTTTTATCAGTTAAATTTAAATGTTCATAGACTTGATAAAAATTTAGATGAGGAATATTTGCTTATGTCTTCAGAAAATCATCAATTGCTCTTAGATAATTATAAAATTATTTGTAAATCACTTGATTATTATAAGGAACTTTATTATAATCAAGGTAAGAAAGCAAATAAAGATGTTATTTGGCTTTCAATACTGAAAGCTAGAGATTTGAGTGAATTGGAGGAGATGGCAAGTTTAGTTATGGATAAAGATGAAAAAGAAAAGTTTGTGAGTGATTGTAACAATGCAAGTAAAGATACTAAATGGTTATCAGAATGGAATTCTGATTTATTCGCTGAAATGGTTAAACATAATGTTTTAGAAGATGCTAAAAATGAAGGAATTGAGGAAGGATTTGAACAAGGGATTGAAAAAGGAATTAAACAAGGAATTAAACAAGGAGTTAAAAAAGGGATTGAAGAAGGTATTGAACAAAACAAAATAGCAATGATAAAAGGCATGTTAAAAGAAAATATCGATATCAAAACAATTTCCAAAGTTGCTTCTATTCCTATTAATGAGATTAAAAAGATAGAGAAATCTTTAAAAGACTAATGAACTTGTCAATAAAAAGTAGACAGTAAAAAGATATTTATTTAAACCCTAGTTGAGTTCTATACTCAATTGGGG
>CAKPER010000058.1 GCA_934149245.1 uncultured Bacilli bacterium
CCTTTTACTTGGTTAGGAGCAACATAGCTAGTAATTTCTACTAATGTTGCACAAGTTCCTGTTTTACTAGTACTAAAACAAGTATATTTATAGTCAGGATAATTACAACTTCCCCATATTTCTTCTAATGTTCCTGATACAGTATCGCCAGAGATTGATAATTTTTTAGTTGTATCGTCATTTGTATAAGAGGTGCCAAAGTAATAAATTGATGGTGCATTTATATTACTATAGTTTAGAGTGTTAGTTGTATGTTTTAAAACTAAATTTCTACTATATTTATAACCTACACTAGATGTATCATAAGGATAACTATTATATTGTGAGGTACCAATTGATGTTTTTGATGATGTATCAGAAGTATTAGTTCCTGAATAAATTAATCTTATTGAGCCATCACCATTTACTCTAATTATTCGCCAAATATAACCAGCAAAACTTACATAATTATTAGTAACTTTTCCTCTATAGTAGTAGCTATCTCCGTAATCATCTTCTGCTTTGTATATCCCAGCTGCTGCTACGTTAGCTTCTTTTATTTTAGCTATGTAGCGATCTACTTTTGTTGCTCTATAAGTTGTATTTCCATTTGAAGTTGAAGAAGTTACATCATAAATAACATATAATGTGCTGCAATTTCCATTACTACTTTGATTAACGCAGGTATAATATTTTTGAGAGGAGGTTGATTTACTATCAGTCATTGTACCCATTTTACTATTACTAATATAATATGTACCAGTATTTGTATCAAATCTATATGAGGTTCCATAATAAATTTTATTAGTTGTAGAGATGACGCTACTACTGGTTACATTTTCTTCTCTTCCTTCTTCGTAAGTTATTACTGGTGCTGTACTGTTAAAATCTAGGGTTTTATTTGAAATATTTGTTTTAGCATCATCTACTGTGCCTGAATATTTATCACTTATTAATAAGCAATCACTTAGGTTAGTAGTGCCATTATTGTTACAAAAGTTTTTATCAAATTCTTTGAAGGTAGCTGTTACTCCTCCTACTCCATTTATATCAGTAAATTCAACCTCACCTCCATAAGTTCCTGTATTTGTATCAATTTGATTGCTATTAGTTTCACTAATCCATACTGCTATATAAAATTCTTTTGAACCATGGGCTTCGACAGAAAGATTAGATACTAATGGTGATTTACCAGTAGCATTTGTTAAGTATTCAGTTTTTCTAGTAGTACTATCAGCTATTTCTTCCCATTTTAAGTTATCAAATCTTCCTCCTTTTGACTGTAGAGTAATGTTACCATCAAGTCTTAAATTAGTGCTACCATTATTTATAATAGTTATTTTGTAGACCTCACAAGAGACATTATTGTTATTATCAACACAAGATGACTTTCCTCCGTTTCCTTGTAAGGCATTATTTAAAGCTGCATCAAGCATTGGAACTAATTTACTTTTGTTATTATTATTTGGGGTTACTCTTTCTACTGTTAATTTAGCATCAACAGTTGCCATATTACCTGTTATTTTGTCTTTTATAAATGCACTAGTCATGAAATAAGCATATGTTGTGCCAGTTATTACTAAAGAAAAAACTAAAATTAATAAAAACAATTGATATATTTTTAAATTAAATTTTCTTTTACCTAAATTAAAACTAATACTTCTTTTAAAACTCATACTCTACCACTCTCCATATTATATATACAATTCTAAATGTTAATTTCTAAAAAAGCAACTAAAATTGGATAAAAAAGGAAAAAAATTTTTTATCACGTTTTTACCTTTTTCGACATTTTTTTATTTTTTAATGTTCGATTAATAGTTTCGATATTTCTATTGTGATTTGCGTTTTTGCTTTCAACTCTAAGTAGTAACCGATGATATTGCTAGGTTAAATAATTAAGTAGACAATAATATTAATTTGAATTTTGATGTTTTTGGGTTTACAAGTATTTTAATAATAACTTTGATATTATTTGAAAATACAAAAAATATTTTAGAAATTTTAGAAAATTAAAAGGAAATCGAAGATAAACAGCCAATAATATAATTAGAAGGAGCTTTTTCTAAAAGGAGGTAAATTTAATGAAGAATGAAAAAATAAAAGAAAATATAGAACTAATTCCCCTAACTCGTGACTTTATGTTTAAACATATTTTTACAAATAATCCTAATATATTAAAGAAGTTTTTGATTAGTGTTTTAAAACTTAATATTAATCCCGATCTTGCTAGTATTGTTGTTGAAAGTAATGAACTTGTAAAAAGCCGTGATAAAGAATATCATAAAACAGTTGATATTTATGCTTGTATTAATAATAATTTAAGAATAGATATTGAGGTTAATACTGAAAAATTTAGTGCTATTAAAGCAAGAAATGCTCTTTATTTAAATAAAATTGCTATTGACACGACAAATTCTGGTTTTACTTATCAAGATATTTCTAAGATTTATTTTTATCAGTTAAATTTAAATGTTCATAGACTTGATAAAAATTTAGATGAGGAATATTTGCTTATGTCTTCAGAAAATCATCAATTGCTCTTAGATAATTATAAAATTATTTGTAAATCACTTGATTATTATAAGGAACTTTATTATAATCAAGGTAAGAAAGCAAATAAAGATGTTATTTGGCTTTCAATACTGAAAGCTAGAGATTTGAGTGAATTGGAGGAGATGGCAAGTTTAGTTATGGATAATGATGAAAAAGAAAAGTTTGTGAGTGATTGTAACAATGCAAGTAAGGATACTAAATGGTTATCAGAATGGAATTCTGATTTATTCGCGGAAATGGTTAAACATAATGTTTTAGAAGATGCTAAAAATGAAGGGATTGAAGAAGGATTTGAACAGGGGGTTGAAAAAGGAATTGAGCAAGGAATTGAAGAAGGGATTGAGCAAAATAAAGTAATGATGATAAAAGGAATGTTAAAAGAAAATATTGATATCAAAACAATTTCCAAAGTTGCTTCTGTTCCTGTTAATGAAATTAAAAAGATAGAGAAATCTTTAAAAGACTAATCTATCTTTTTTGCTTTTTAATTAAATAATTCAGAAATTTTAGAAATTTAAAAGGAAATCAAAGATAAACAGCCAATAATATAATTAGAAGGAGCTTTTTCTAGAAGGAGGTAAATTTAATGAAGAATGAAAAAACAAAAGAAAATATAGAACTAATTCCCCTAACTCGTGACTTTATGTTTAAACATATTTTTACAAATAATCCTAATATATTAAAGAAGTTTTTGATTAGTGTTTTAAAACTTAATATTAATCCCGATCTTGCTAGTATTGTTGTTGAAAGTAATGAACTTGTAAAAAGCCGTGATAAAGAATATCATAAAACAGTTGATATTTATGCTTGTATTAATAATAATTTAAGAATAGATATTGAGGTTAATACTGAAAAATTTAGTGCTATTAAAGCAAGAAATGCTCTTTATTTAAATAAAATTGCTATTGACACGACAAATTCTGGTTTTACTTATCAAGATATTTCTAAGATTTATTTTTATCAGTTAAATTTAAATGTTCATAGACTTGATAAAAATTTAGATGAGGAATATTTGCTTATGTCTTCAGAAAATCATCAATTGCTCTTAGATAATTATAAAATTATTTGTAAATCACTTGATTATTATAAGGAACTTTATTATAATCAAGGTAAGAAAGCAAATAAAGATGTTATTTGGCTTTCAATACTGAAAGCTAGAGATTTGAGTGAATTGGAGGAGATGGCAAGTTTAGTTATGGATAATGATGAAAAAGAAAAGTTTGTGAGTGATTGTAACAATGCAAGTAAGGATACTAAATGGTTATCAGAATGGAATTCTGATTTATTCGCGGAAATGGTTAAACATAATGTTTTAGAAGATGCTAAAAATGAAGGAATTGAAGAAGGGTTTGAACAAGGTATTGAACAAAACAAAATAACAATGATAAAAGGAATGTTAAAAGAAAATATTGATATCAAAACAATTTCCAAAGTTGCTTCTGTTCCTATTAATGAGATTAAAAAGATAGAGAAATCTTTAAAAGACTAATCTATCTTTTTTTAGTTATATTATTGAAAAATATTGAAGAGTAAATAGATTTATAACTATCTAAAATTTTTTAAAATAAGACGTTTATTGTTCTTCTCTGACTTTTTTTATTATGTCTTTCACTTCATTTTTACTTTCCTTAAATAAATCTATTCTAAAATTTTTAATTCCAAGAGACTGATATAAATTTATTTCCTGTATTTTATCTATTTTTTTGGAGTGCATAATATAAGTTGTACAATTTTTGTGAACTAGTTGATATTTATTATTAAATTTATCTTGCAAGTAAAATTCATCATTAGCAGACGAACATTCTTTACAGTAGTTTAGATTATGCTTTAGTGGACAATATTTTAGTGCCATTAATTCTAAAGTACCATAAATTATTAACTCAATATTATTATTTTTTTCTGTTATTTCTTTTATTTGCTCGTAACTTAATTCAACAGATAGAGCTGTTAAATTAAGATTTTTCGAATATAAATAATTGACAGTATAACTATTTGCCACGTTTAAAAAGTAATCTCCTACTAACTTATTAGTTTTATGATATTTTTCTATGTCACCTAAAGTGCCAACCAATAAATTGTCATCATCTTTTATAACATTTATCTCTTTAATCCTATTTACCCTATAATAAATATTTTTATTATCCTTATATTTTTGATATAAATTATAGTCATCTATATAAATATTATCAACGCCCTCATCTAAGCAACATTCTATTTGTTCGCAAGTCCTTGCTAAAACATTCAATTTACTAGATTGGGTATTTATTTCTTTTTTAGGGAAAATAGGCATAACATTTCTAGAAGTATCTCTTTGGGGATTTTTTCTTAATTCTATTAGTTCTGACACTATCTTTCTTCTTAGTTCATTAAGAGATTTTAAACTTATAAAAATATTTTCATCTTTGGTTATTATTAATTTTTTTAATTTAAAAGGAGTATTTCCTAGTTTTGATATACATTTTGTTATATTCTCACGGTTAACTTCTCTATTTTTAGCTCTCTCTATATTATCGCCATATAATGTTATTGTATTTTCTCCATCATTTATAGTTAATTCTAATTTATTATTTATGAATAATCTGGCGTTAAAAGATACTGGTATTTGTTTTTGGCGATAATTATCAATTTCTTTTGTTAATTCTTGAGATAATGTCTTTAGTACTATATCATTCTCTTTTAGATTTACTTTGTTATCTAATATGCAAATATTATTTTTATGAGCTTTATTTATTAGTAACATATTGCTATTATAAATTCTATTTGCTATCATGCCTTTATTAGAACATTGAAATCTTATACCATCTTCTTGAGATAAATCATCATCTAATTTTATGTATATATATTTTTTATTTGTCTTAAATACTTGCCCAATAGGAATTCCTATATGGTTAGGAGAATTGGAATTTACTATATTTTGTTTATTGAATAAATATCCTTCTGTAAATTCACGATTATATAATATTTTTAAATTTTTAAGTTCTTCTTTGGTGATTAAATCAGCCTTACCATTATAATAATTATCTATTGCTTTTCTATATAATTTAGTGACATAGCCTACATATTGTGGTGATTTCATTCTTCCTTCTATTTTTAAGCTAGTAATATCGCTATTTAATATTTTTTCTATATTAAAAATAGTATTTAAATCTTTAGTACTTAATAAATATTTATTTTCTAAATTTAGGTTTTTATCATTTTTTATAAGATTATAAGGCAAGCGACAGGCTCCTACGCATTCTCCTCTATTGGCACTTCTTCCACCATTTAAAGCACTGAATAGACATTGACCTGAATAACATATACATAATGCTCCGTGAATAAAAACTTCCTTTTCTATATCAACATCTATATTATTTATTTCTTCTAAACTAACTTCACGAGCCATTACTACTCTAGTACAGCCCATATTTTTTAAAAATTGGACTGTCTTTTTATTGGTAGTATGGCATTGGGTTGAAGCATGAATTTCTATATTTGGATATATACTTTTAACTATAGACATCATACCTATATCCTGCATTATTATAGCATCTACTTTATTTTGATATAAAAATCCTATATATTCTAAAAATTCTTTTACTTCACTTTCAAAAATTATGGTATTTACTGTAATATAGACTTTAACATCGTATAAATGACTATACTTTATTGCCTCTGTTAATTCTTCTTCTGTAAAATTATTACTATACTTTCTAGCTCCATATTTTTTACCAGCTAAATATATGGCATCTGCTCCATTATGAATAGCTTGATATAGAGTTTCCATATTTCCTACAGGGCTTAATAACTCAACACGCTTCAAATAAACACCTTCTTTTTATTGCATTATAATTAAAACTAATCTTAAATTTTAAGTTTTTTAATCATTATTATTTTTTCAATTATTAAAATATATTATATATATATTTACTATTTTTCAAAAATTATTCAATACAAAAAATAGAGTAATTACAAATTACCTATATTTTTTTAAAGTCTTACTTCCAAAAGTTAAGATATTTTCCTTTAAGTAAATATTATCTCCATCATAATTTATAGCATACTGCATATCTTTATCAGCTTCCTTTAGAGTAAAACCTCTATTGACATTACCATTTACTA
>CAKPER010000059.1 GCA_934149245.1 uncultured Bacilli bacterium
TTAGCAACTTATAATATATATCTAAAAGAAAATCTAAAATTTTATCATCCTTTAATATATACTGTAATGGGAATAAGTATAGTTTTAATGATATTATCAATTATAAAGATAAAACAAAATACAAGTTCAAAACTTAAAAAAAAATATAAATAGACTTTGGGTATTTAGTACTAAAGGGTGTTTAAAAATTTAAATATTATGGAAACAAAAAAATGAAGGGATTGCTTCATTTTTTTTAGAATACTTAAAATCATTTAATTAGATTGTATTTATATGAAGATAAAAAAGTGCTGTTATTAGCAAAATATAATAAATATGTATGTTGATATAGAGATTAATTAAACTACTATCTTTACATTTTTTTATGCATTTGATATAATTTTAATAGAAATTGGAGATGAATAATGAATTTAGAAAATAGAAATCCAATGATATATTGTATTAGTGGTAAAGCTGGTAGTGGTAAAAGTACTGTTGGAGCGATAATAGAACGTGAATACCAAAAACTTGAGCTTAAAACAATAACATCGCCATATACAAAATATTTAAAACAATATATAGGCACTATAACAGGCGTAAATGTTACTGAGGAAAACAAACCTAGAGAATTATTACAAAAATTAAGTTCAGATTTAATAAAGAAAAAATTAAATAACAAAGATTTTTTTATAAGAAGACAAGTAGAAGATATAGAATTTTACTCATACTTTTTTGATGTTATAATAATTCCTGATGTGAGATTTCCTAATGAAATAGAAATTTTAAAAGAAAAATTTCCTAATGTAGTATCAATAAGAGTTGAAAGGCAAAATTACGAAAGTAAATTAACAGAAGAAGAAATGCAAGATATTACAGAAACAGCTTTAGATAAATATAATAATTATGATTATATTATAACAAACGAAAGCAGAAAAGGATTAGAAAGTGATACATTAAAAATAATTAATAATTTGAAAGAGAGATGAAATTATGAATAAAATAATTGCGATCGTAGGAATGTGTGGTAGTGGAAAAAGCATAGCATCTGATATTTTAGAACAAAAAGGATATTCTAAAGTATACTTTGGTGGTGTAACAATGGATAAACTAAAAGAAAAGAATTTAGAGATAACACCAGAAAATGAGAAAATTATGCGTGAAAAATTAAGAGAAGATTTGGGGATGGGAGCTTTTGCTAAAATATTACTTCCTCAAATAGAAGAACTACACAAAACTAATAACGTTGTCTTAGATGGCTTATATTCTTGGGATGAATATAAAATTTTAAAAGACAAATTAGGAAAAAATTTAACTGTTATATCAGTTGTGTGTGATAAAAGTATAAGATATGAGCGTTTAAGTACAAGAAAGATAAGGCCTCATACGGAAAAAGAAGCTATAGCAAGAGATTTAAATGAAATAGAAAATATTTCTAAAGCTCCTCCTATTGCATATGCAGATTATTACATTTTAAATAATGGAACATTAGAAGAGTATAGAAAAAGATTAGAAGAAATCATAGAAAAAATTTAAGGAGTGTGTTTACAATGAAGAGATTGACAAGTGAAGAAATAATAAATACTTATATTGATTTTTTTGTATCAAAAGGACATTTACAAGTTAAAAGTGCATCGCTAATACCTAAAGATGATCCTAGTATTTTATGGATAAATGCTGGTGTTACGCCACTAAAAAAATATTTTGATGGAACTGTAGTTCCCAAATGTCGCAGATTAACAAGTTGTCAAAAATGTATTAGAACTGGTGATATAGAAGAAGTAGGAGTAACAGCAAGACATCATACTTTCTTTCAAATGTTAGGAAATTTTTCGATAGGAGATTACTTTAAAAAAGAAGCAATTACATGGGCTTTTGAATTATTAACTGGAAAAGAGTATTTCGATTTACCTATTGAAAAGCTTTATGTAACTGTATATCCAACGGATGTAGAAACTTATGATTTATGGAAAGAATTAGGAATTCCAGAGTCACATATAGTAAAACTTGAGGGTAACTTTTGGGAGATAGGTGAAGGACCAAGTGGGCCTGATAGTGAAATATTCTTTGATCGTGGTGAAAAATATGATCCAGATAAAGTTGGATTAAAATTGTTGCAAGAAGAAATAGAGAATGATCGTTACATAGAAATATGGAATAATGTTTTCAGTATGTATAATGCCAAAGAAGGGGTGCCACGTGAAGAATACAAAGAACTTCCAAGCAAAAACATAGATACTGGTATGGGTGTTGAAAGAATGGCTTGTATATTACAAGATGCTGAGACAAACTATGAAACTGATTTATTTTTACCAATAATTGAAAAATTAGAAGAAATATGTCAAATAGACTATAGCGGTCAGAAAGAATTTAAAGTAATAGTAGATCATGCTAGAAGCTTAACTTTTGCCCTATCAGATGGTGCAACATTTGAAAATTATGGTCGCGGATATGTTCTTAGAAGATTACTTAGAAGATCAGTTATGATGGGAAGAAGATTAAAAATAAATAGAACATTTATGGAAGAATTAGTAGATGTTGTTATAAATAAATATTCTCCAATATATCCTGATATTGCTAAAAATAGTAAAATTATAAAAGAACAAATAGTTAAAGAAGAAGTCTTATTCGAGAAAACATTAGTTTCTGGTGAAAAGAAACTAGAAGAACTATTCAAAAACAGTGAAACAAAAGAAATATCTGGACAAGATGCTTTCAAATTATATGATACTTATGGCTTTCCAGTTGAACTTACAATGGAATATGCTGAGGAGGAAGGATTTACTGTAAATAAAGAAGATTACGAAAAGTATATGCGAGCACAAAAGGAAATGGCTAGAAATGGTCGTAAAGATACAAGTAGTATGAATCTTCAAAATGAAGCTTTAATAAATTATAAGGAAAAAAGTGATTTTGTTGGTTATGAAAAATTAGGAAATCAAACAGAAGTTATTGGTATTATGAAACAAGATAATTTTGTAGATGAGATATCAGATGAGGGTTATGTTTTCTTAAAAGAAAATCCTTTTTATGCAGAGTCAGGTGGACAAATATATGATATAGGATACTTAAAAAATGATAACTGTAAAGCTTCAGTAATAGATGTTATTAAAGCTCCTAATTCTCAGAATATGCTACATGTAAAAATATTATCAGGAACTCTAAAAAATCATGATTCAATATTGACACACGTTTTAAGCGATCGTAGATCTAAAATTACTAGAAATCATAGTTCTGTTCATTTGCTTCAAAAATCATTGCAGCAATTACTAGGAGACAATGTAAGACAAGCTGGAAGTAGGGTTGATGAAAATAGTTTTCGTTTTGATTTTACCTATCATGGTAGATTAAACGATCCAACGATAATGAAGTTAGAGCAGATTGTAAATGAAAAAATATCTTCAAACATTGATACGAAGATAGAATATTTAACATTAGATGAAGCTAAAAAAAGAGGAGCTATGGCTTTATTCGAAGAAAAATACGGTGATACAGTCAGAATGGTTACTATTGGAGATTCCATTGAATTATGTGGTGGAACTCATGTAAAAAATACTGGTGATATAGGGAAAATTGCTATAATCTCTGTTACAAATAAGGGAGCAGATACTTTTAGAATTGAAGGTGCTGTTGATGAAAATATTGACGATATGCTACATGATGCTGTAAAACCATATTACAATGAAATAAAAAAATTACTAACTAAAGCAAAAAGTATTCTAAAAGAAGCAAGTGAAAATGATATATCTTTGTCTTTTAACTTTGATTTTACTGATAAAAAACTTACAAGTTATAAGGATGTCATTAATTATAAGGAAACATTATTAGAATTAAAAGACTCTTTAAAGAATTTAGAAAAAGAGTATTTTGATAAAAAATCTGCAAAATCTATAAGTGATTTAACAGCCTTTACAACCAATATGGAAGTGATAAATAATATTAAAGTTATGGTTGCTATTGTTGAAGATTATGAAATAGAAATAATGAAACAAATTGCTGATGCTCTTTGTCAAAAGTATGATAATTGTTTTGTTTTACTAGCTAATAAAAGGGCTAATAATGTAAATATAATAGCTAAGAGTAATACACCAAAAGTAAATTGTGGTTCTATAACTAAGGATTTATCAATTAAATGTGGTGGTAATGGTGGTGGAAGTATTGCTTTTGCTCAAGGTGGCGGAAGAGATGCAGCTAACTTATCAGAATATTTAAGTGATATAAAAGAAGAATTAAAAAATGTAAAATAGGTGTAAATAATAATTAAAAGTATAACTTAAAAGATAAAATATAGTATACTAATTTTAGAATGTTAGGTGAGTTATGAGAAAAAAAGTTCTATTAATACTATTACTACTAATTTTAGTAACGGGTTGTAAAAATAAAGAAGAAACAGATAAAAGTGATTATTTGGCTATGAAAAGTAACTTGTTAGGACAGTCAAAGTTTATTAAGTCAAATGATTTACCATGCGATATAATAGTAAAATTAGATAGAATTAATGAAGAAAAAATAACTTACAAAGTAATATTAGATAATCCTAAAGAGAATATGCACTCTGTTAAAGTAATAGTTGTACACAATTTTTATACAGAGGAAATGTTTCCAAGTATAGGATTCTTTGATAAGAAAAAAGATCTCTTAATAAGTAGTGATGATAATCATGCTTCTAAATTGACCTTAAAGGGGAATATTGAGACAACTAATAGTATAGAAAATCTTGATTTAGAATTAAAAGTACTAATAGAATATCAAAATGACTCAGATGAAAATAAAGCTATATATTATAAAACGACATAATATATAGTTTTTTTTTAATAATATATATATAGGTGATAATGTGAAAGTAAAAGTGTTTGATGAATCTCATGAAAAAGATTTAGAAGAAGATATTAATAATTTTTTAGAGGAACAAGCCCCTGAGGTTATTGACATCAAGTTTAGCGTTTCTACTAGTGTTTTTTCAGAGGAACAATTATACTGTTTTTCAGCACTTATTATTTATAAATAATCAAACTAAAAAGCCACCAAACATTGATGACTATTTATCTAAATCTTTAGTAAGAACTCCAAGTTGTATAATTCCAGCAATAGATACTAATACATAAACAATTTTAGTTATAATAGTAGCATTACCAAATAAAAATTCTACTAAATTAAAATTAAATATTCCTAGAAGTCCCCAATTAATGCAACCAATAGCAGCAATAATAATACATGTTTTATATAAAATATTCATAGTTTTCCTCCTTTTTCTATTAATACTTTCTCCAAAAAACGAGAAAATATTCATAAATTAAAACTAAAAATATATAATTTATTGAAAGAGTTGAGGTGAATATGAAAAAAATTTTAAAATTAATTTTTTTAATTAGCATATTTTCATTAGCACTAGTGGGATGTGGAGTAAAAAGTGCTGATAATGTTATTGATAAAATAGCAAAAAAGCAAAAAAATAGCACTAGTTACTATGTTAAAGGAACGATGGAAATTGTTAATAATGAAGATACTTATAAATATAATGTAGAAGTATCATATAAGCAAAAAGATTATTATAAAGTAGAATTAGTAAATACTTTAAATAATCATGAACAAGTAATTTTAAGAAATGATGATGGTGTTTATGTAGTAACACCGTCGTTAAATAAAAGTTTTAAGTTTCAAAGTGATTGGCCATATAATAATTCCCAAATATATCTATTAGGTTCTATAATTGAGGACTTAACAGAAGATGAGGATAGAATTTTTAAAACTAAAAATGATGGTTACTATTTTCAATCCTCTGTAGATTATCCAAATAATAAATCTTTAGTAAAACAAAATGTTTATGTAGATAAAGATTATAAGATAACTAAAGTAGAAGTTACTAATAAAGAAGGAAAAGTTCAAATAACAATGAATTTTGATAAAGTAATTTATAATAAAAAGTATGCTAGTGATTATTTTGAATTATCTAAATTAATAAATGTTAAGGAAGAAAATAATAATAGTAGTACTAATAAATCTAATAGTGATAAGACGACAACTCAAAATCAAGATCAAAATAGAACTACTGATGAGAAAAATAATAGTACAGGTAATAATGTAACTAATAATAATGCTAATAGTAATACAAATAACAATACAAATAATAATACATCTAGTAATAATACAACTACAAATAATAATACAACTACAAATAATAATCATACAACAAATGATAAAGCAAAGTCTAGTGAACAATCGCAAACAGAAAACAATCAAAAAACAGAATCATCCTTTAAAGAAAGTAAGAGTAATACTAAAACAAAAACTAAAAAAGCGGCTACAATAGATGATGTTATTTATCCAATGTACTTGCCAACTAATACTACTTTAGCAAATAAAGAAGTAATAAATACTAAAGATGGTCAGAGATTAATTTTAACTTTTGAAGGAGATAATCCATT
>CAKPER010000060.1 GCA_934149245.1 uncultured Bacilli bacterium
CTTATTCCCATTACAGTATATATTAAAGGATGATAAAATTTTAGATTTTCTTTTAGATATATATTATAAGTTGCTAATTGTTTTCCATCATATGATACTGTCATAGTACCTAACTTATCACCTTTTTTATTCTTATAAGTAATTTCCTTGACTCCCTTATAATCATAACTTAAATCCTCTATCTTCACAGTATTCTTTAAATAAGCTTTAACATCTTTATCACTAATCACTTTATATTTATCTTTTACGCCCCACTTCACTGGTAAGGTTTTTAATACTTGATTTTTTGTTATTATATTTTTATATTCATAATTTTTAGCATAATAATTATATATTTCTAACGAGTCATTAACAGCATTTGATTTTACTAATTTATTTGCTCCAAGTACTATCAATAAATAATTTACATCTTTTATTTTAGCAATAGATGCTAAACATAATCCAGCACCATCAGTAAAGCCACTTTTTGCCCCTTTTATATTACTAGTATCTGCACTCTTAGCATAAGTTACCAAAGTACTATGCATAGTTAATTTAGTAGTTGGAACTGTATATTTTCTTGTTGTATATATTTGTTTAAATGTTTCATTCTTTAAAGCATATTCTAATATTTTAGCAACATCCATTGCTGATGAATAATTATCCTTAGAATCCATTCCTATAGCATTATCAAATTTAGTATTCTTAAGACCTAAATCTGCTACTTTATCATTCATTAGCTTTATAAATTCTGCTTTACTTTTTCCAGTTGCCAATATAGTAGCATTAACAGCATCTGCTCCACTTGGAAGCATTATACCATATAATAAATCTTTAATAGTTACTTTATCTCCTATATTAAATCCTGCTTTTGAATAATCTTCTATTCCTTGAAAAACTTCACTAGTAATAACGATTTCTTTATTTAAATCTTTAATATTTTCTATCGCAACTATAGTTGTCATTATCTTAGTAAGACTCGCTATAGATACACTATCAGAAGCATTCTTTTCATATAAAACATTATTATCATTTAAATTATATAAAACGACATTTTTACTCGTTATATTAAAATTATTATCATCACTTGCACTAGTTACTTTATCAGTCTGTGATGTTTTAACTTTATTATCTATAGCATATACATAATTATAATTAATAGAAAACATCATAGCAATTAAAAATATTAATTTAAATTTCTTCATAATTTATCATTTACCTACCTTACTACGATTATATTCTAGTTAATAATAGCACAATAAATAACACTGTGTCAACCACCTGCGTTAATAGTACTCTAATAAAAATCTAATTAATTAGTAGTTTTTATACTACTCTTTTTGGTTATTTCTATATACTTAAAACACTATAAAAAGTTAAATCAAATTTTTTTGTTAATTTTAAATACTCTAACATAATATCATTTTTTAAATTAAAAAGAAAACTAATTGTTCCTAATTATATTTATATAATTATTAACGTTAGTTTTCCATCTTGGATTTTCAGCATATTTAGAATTCATAGTATCTGCAGTTGTTAGACCATAGGCAACATAATTTCTATAGATATTATCTATAAAAGCTCTAATTCCATCATCTAGAGAACTAAATGCACCATACGCTCCACAGCCACTACCTTTCATGCCTCCAACATTATTACAACTTTTTAATAAACTACTACAATTATAGTTACATCCTGTTTCTTCTAGTGATATTGCTACCGCTAAATAAGGATCCACTCCTTTTTCTATAGAATATGAAGCATACAAATAACCTTTGTCAGTAAGCTCATTTTTTAGAGAACGATTCAATTTACTTGCTAGCTCATTTAATGTCATTCCCTCATAAACTACTGGCTCTGCTACTACTTCTTCTACAACAGGAGTACTTTGTTCTACAGTTGTATTCTCAGTATTATTATCTTCTTTCTCAGTTGCTTGAGATACCTCTTGAGTTTGATTTACTTCCTCTACTTTTACAGTATCTGGCATCTTAGAACTTTTTGTTAAGGTTGAGGCTATCACTTCACTCTCTGTTCTATCACTATCTACTACATATAAATACATTAGAGTTAAACAGAAAGAAAACATAACACAAAACAATGATAATAACACTTTCGGTTTAATTTTCAATATAATTCATCCTTTCCAATAACCTTTTGGTTTGCTGGCAAGTGGGTTATATACTAACATATCAGATTATTTTTGTCAAATTTGATATTTTTAAGAGAAAATGATAAAATAAACGCAGGTGATTGCTATGTTTAAAAATACTTTAGATAATAAAAGATATCATACTCTTAACTATCATATGAAGAAAAAATTTAATACTAAGGTAGTAAAGATTAGTCTTAATGCTGGATTTACTTGTCCTAATATTGATGGTAAGGTTGGATATGGTGGATGCATTTATTGTTCTGCTTCTGGTAGTGGCGATTTTGGTGGTGATGTTAATAAATCGCTAGTAGAACAATTTAGAGAAGTTAGAGATAAGATAGATAAAAAATGGCCTAATAGTAAATATATCGCTTATTTTCAGGCTCATACCAATACATATGCTCCTGTTTCTATTTTAAAAGAAAAATATGAAAGTGTATTAAAACTTGATGATGTTATTGGAATAGCTATTGCCACTAGAGCAGATTGCATTAGTGATGAATGTCTTAATTATCTAAAAGAACTTAATAAAAAAACTTTTCTTAGTGTTGAATTAGGACTTCAAACAATTCATGATGATACTGCAAAACTTATTAATAGATGTCATACTTTGAAACAATTTGAAGATACGTATAAAAAACTTAAAAATGCTGGGATTGAGGTTGTTGTTCATATTATTAATGGGCTTCCATTTGAGAACAACGATATGATGCTAGAAACTGCTAAATATCTTAATAAAATAGGAGTTGATGGAGTTAAGATACATATGTTAAATATTGTTAAAGATACGGCTTTAGAAAAACTTTATAAACAAACTGGATTTCATCTACTTACAAAAGATGAATATATAGATATTGTTATTAAACAACTAGAGTTACTTAATGAAGATATTGTTATACATAGAATTACTTCTGATCCTGATCCTAAAAACTTAGTAGCTCCTAACTTTCTTGTTAAAAAGTTTTGTTTGCTAAATGATATAGATAAAGAGATGAAAAAAAGAGATACTTATCAAGGAATCAAAGTATCTTCTAAATAATGGTCTAGATAATATCAAAAGATATATTACTAGGCTTTTATTTTTGGAGATTATTTATTAAATCTTCTTCTAATTTAGATATATCATTAGGACTCATAAAAGCAAAAACAGTATTCTTATAATTAGATAATTTTTCTGCTTCATCTATATTTATATGATGAGCAGTTTCAACCTTAGAAATAATCATATCTGATGTTACTTCTGGATAATCTTCTTGCTTTTCTCTAGCAGGATGAATATCTAAAATATATGAGGCATCTATACTATTAAATATGTTGATATAATCATTAGCAAATTCTTTAGTTCTTGTAAAAGTATGAGGTTGAAAAATTGCTACTACTGATTTATCTGGATATTTTTGACGAATAGCATCTAGTGTTGCCTTTATTTCATTAGGATGATGAGCATAGTCGTCAATTATAATATTGTCTCCTACTTCTTTTAAAGTAAATCTTCTTTTAGCACCTTTAAATTCTTTTAAATTATTATATACTTCTTTATAATCAATTCTTTCTAAATAACAAACTGTTATAACAGCTAGAGCATCTAATAATTGATGGTTTCCATATATAGGTAAATCAAAATGACCATAACCATTTACATCAAAACTAATCCCCTCTTTACTATATTCTATATTAGTTGCTCTAATATCATTATTTTCTTCTATTCCATAAAAAACTACATCACGTTTTAATTTCATTTGTCTTGTATAAGGACTATCACCACATGCTATAACCATTTTACTAGCTTTATTAGCAAATTCAGTGTATGCACTTATAACATCATTTATATCTTTATAATAATCAACATGATCTAAATCAATATTAGTAATAACAGCATAATATGGATAATATGCTAAAAAGTGACGTTGATATTCACAAGATTCTAGAGCAAAATATCTGTTTTCTCTTAAAGCACTTCCAGTTCCATCTCCTATTAAATAGTTAATTCCTTGATTTCTAAGGGCAAGGGATAACATATTAGTTGTTGTTGTTTTTCCATGACATCCAGCGATACAAATAGTTGCAAATTCTTTAGATAGTAGCCCAACCATTTCATTATATTCTAAAATTTTTAAATCCATTTGACGAGCCTTTTTTAATTCAACATTATCCTCATGAATACTAGCACCTTTTATAATAGTAACGCCACTTTTTTCAAAATCTTCTTTTATATTGTCCTCATTGTAGATATAAACAGGAATATTATTTTTTACAAGTCCTTCTTCTGTGAAGAAATGTTTCTCTACATCACTTCCACTAACTTTATTTCCTAATTGCTTTAAAATAACAGCTAAAGCACTCATTCCAGTTCCTTTTATTCCAATAAAATAATACATATTTATCTCTTCCTTCCTCTATATTCATCTTCTTCTAGATAATATAAATCATCTAAAATAGTTCTTCTTTTATCATTAATTATATTATATAATTTTATTCTTAATTGATTAATTATAATTTGAATTTTTTTCAAAGTTAAGCTTTGATAAGTATTTCCTAAATATTTACGATATTCATTCAAAATCATTAATTTTAATCTCTCAGCATCCATCAAGCTTTGTCTTACTCCATCTTCATCAGTTGAACCACTATTATCTATATCTTCTAAATACTTAAGTAGATTTTTTAATTTTATGCTTATTTTTTTCTTAATTATTTTTTCACTTAAGCTTGGATTTACAAATACTATCTTATTTACTGTTATAGCATCATAAATATTACTTTTGGGGGTAATATTGTATCCTTTGATTTTATCATATTCTAAATATATAACTTCACCAGTTTTTTTATCTTTTTTTAGATAATAGTTCTTTTTACTCATGATATTTTTCCTTTCTCATGTTTGTTAGTTTTATCTGCATTTCTCTTCGGTATTTAGCTATATTAGCATGATGTCCTGATAATAATACCTCAGGAACTTTTAATCCTCTATACTCTGCTGGCTTTGTGTAGACGGGATAATCTAATAAGCCATCATCATTAAATGATTCACTAGCTAAACTTTCTTTATTTATAACGCCATCTATCAAACGTACTACAGCATCTGTTATAGCCATTGCTGGGATTTCTCCTCCAGTTAAAATAAAGTTTCCTATAGATATTTCCTGATCCACTATAGTTTTAATTCTCTCATCAAAGCCTTCATAATGTCCACATAATAATATTATGTGATGATATTTTAATAAATTACTGGCTTTCCTTTGATTAAATGTTTGCCCTGATGGTGTCAACATTATCACATGAGTATCGTCCTCTCTTAGATCTTCAATAGCTCTAAATATGGGTTCACACATCAAAACCATACCAGCACCTCCACCGTAAGAATAATCATCAACTTGTTTATTCTTAAAGGGCGAGTAATCTCTTATATCATGAATATTAATTGTAACTTTTTCTTTAGTTATTGCTCTTTTTATGATGGACTCATGTAGAAAACCATCAAACATATTAGGAAACAAAGTTAAAATATCAATTTTCATTTAAATCAATCCTTTTATATCTTCAATAATTATCTGTCCTTTTTCTAAATCTACATCTAATATTATATCACTAACATAAGGAATTAAACAATCCTTTTCATCAACTTTTACAACTAGTAAATCTTGGGGAGGCCTTTTTCTTATTCCAATAACAGTTCCTACTATTTTATTATCTATAATAACGTTAAGATCTATTAAATCTTCATCTAAGTATTCCCCTTTTCCTAAGGCAATATCTTCTCTATCTATATAAACACTCTCTCCTTTATATTTAAGTACTTCATTTATATTATTTATAGAAAGTAATGTTATCATATCAAATTGTTTATGATGTCTATAAGAATTTATTATTTCCTTTGTTTTTAATTTTCCAATATAAATAGGTATACCTTTTTTAAATACTCTATCTTTAAATTTAAAATCTGATATTATTCTTATTTCACCTTTTATACCATGTGTATTTACTATTTTTCCTAAACATATATAATCCATATTTTTCCTCATTTCATTGTTTTTTTATACAATTATTATATCATGAATATTAATTTTTGAAATGAATATAAAATAAATATTATAAATATTTGTATTCTTCTAAACAAATTTTATAAAT
>CAKPER010000061.1 GCA_934149245.1 uncultured Bacilli bacterium
CATTCTACTATTGGAATAGTAATGACTACTGATGGTTCAATAGGAGATATACCTAGGAATGAATATGTTAGCGCAGAAGAACAAGTGGTTGAAGAACTTAAAAGTATAGGAAAACCATTTATAGTTATACTAAATTCTGTTCATCCTATGTTGCCAGAAACAGAAAACTTAGCTAATAAACTAAAAGAAAGTTATGGTGTCCCAGTATTACCAATTAGTGTTGAGAATATGAATGAAAAAGAAATGTATGCAATTTTAAAAGAAGCTTTATTTGAATTTCCTATAGAAGGCGTTAAAATCAATATTCCTGAATGGATTGCTATTTTAAATCATGAACATTATTTAAAAAAAGAATATATTTCTCGAATAAAAAATAGTGTTATCGAAATAAATAAATTAAGAGATATAGATAGTATTACTAATGGATTTAAGGATTGTGAATATATTGATAAATCTTATATTTCAAATGTTGATACATCTTTAGGAGAAGTAACTTTGCAATTAGATGTTCCAGATGGATTATATAGTAAAATTTTAAACGATATAATAGGGACAGACATATCATCTAAAGCAAATTTATTAGCTATGTTTCAGGAACTTACCATTGCTAAACATGAATATGATCAAATAAAAGGGGCTTTAAAGATGGTTAAACAAACTGGTTATGGAATTGCAGCTCCTACACTAGCAGATATGAAGTTGGAAACGCCAGAAATTATTAAGCAAGGGTCAAGATATGGTGTAAAATTAAAAGCTAAGGCACCATCAATTCATATGATAAAAGTTGATGTAGAATCTACATTTGAGCCAATTATTGGAAGTGAGTTGCAAAGTAAAGAACTTATTAATTATTTGACCAAAGATACAAATAGCGAAAACATTTGGAAAAGTGAAATATTTGGAAGAAGTTTAGATGTTATTGTACAAGAAGGAATTCAAGCTAAATTATCGATGATGCCAGATACTATTAGATATAAATTGGGGCAAACATTGACAAAAGTCATTAATAAAGGATCAAACAATATGATAGCTATCGTATTATAAAAATAATTGTATCTATAAACAATATTTTATTCTAAAAAAAATGCATTCAAAAACAAATGATTTGAATGCGTTTTTATTAATATACCAAAAATCAGTCAACCCTGATAAAGTTAACTGATTTGAGTTTTAGAAAAAAATTGAATAATTCTATTAATAATCTGTATTACCTATTAACATAATTTAATAAATAATACAATTATTAATGATTTTAATAAACATTATCAGTGTTTATTTCAATTTCTTATCATTTAAGTTTTCTTTCTTAAAAAAACAATTGTTTTACTTAGTGGAGATAAGAATTATATTTCATAACTTTTTCTTCCATCACGAAAGATTTAAAACAACATACAATATGCCTAATAATAAGAGCGTTTTTCACTTACTATCAAACATACAAAGGGCAAAATGTTAAATAACATCGCATCACTTTAAACTCTTTCTATCTAAGTAAGTTTATTTTATCATTTTAATTAATAGTTGTCAATAGTTTTTAGTTAATTTTATTATTTTTTTAAAATACTAGAAAACGTCTAGTTAAAACCAATAATATTTATTATAATTTAAGCCTAATTTTATTGATTTTAAATTTTTTTCGTGTTATCTTTATCATGTAAAGTAAACATAAGTGCTTTGTTTACTGTTTACATAGATAGTGGAGGTATACAAAAAAAATGACAAAAGCTGATTTAATAGAATATATAGCAGAAAATGCTGATTTAACAAAAGCTGATGCTGGTAGAGCTTTAGAAGCTGCTATAGAAGGAATTGTAGAAGGATTAAAGAAAGAGAAAAAAGTTAGTTTAGTAGGATTTGGTTCATTTTCTGCAAAAGATCGTGAAGAAAGAGAAGGTCGTAATCCTCAAACTGGAGAAAAGGTTACTATTCCAGCAAGAGTTGCTGTTTCGTTTAAAGCTGGTAATAAATTAAAAGAAGCTTTAAATTAATAAAAAAATTGTTAGTACAATAATATTTGTTTTATGTATTAACAATTTTTTTATACTTTCCTGTAAATAGCTGTTACTTTTCCTAAAATCATTGTATTAGAAATTATATTTACATTTATTGTTTGAAATTTGGGATTCATTGCTTGAAGTATTATCCCTTTAGGATACTTATACAATCTTCTTATAGATAAAATATTATTTTTTACAGCTATAACAATATCATCACCTGTTTTATAATTTTGTTGTTTTTGAAAATATACAATATCATTTTTTAAATATATTGGTGTCATAGAGTCATCAGTTATTTTTATATATAGCCCATTTTTTTCATTTATTGTCTCATATGAGGCATTTTTATATGTATTAATTATTTTTTCATCTTCTATTGTTAAGTTTTTATCTTTTCTTAAACTACTTACATAACTTTTAATAATTTTTTTTTCAAGTATTTGTTGTTCTTCTTGAGTAATTGGAGCATTTTTAAATGCATCATTATCTATGTTAAATATTCGACATATTTCAAATAGAATTTCATAAGGAATATTTAAGGTTCCATTTTCATATTTATGTAATGTTTGCCTATTTTTTTTATAATTTATTGCTTTGGCTAAATCCTCTAAAGAATAGTGATATTTTTCACGAGATTCTTTTAATAATTGACTTACTAAGGGTTTTAATTCATCACTTATTAATTCTTTTTTTCTTGTTCTCATATCCATACCTCCTAAAATTTTATGTAATTATTATAATTCTTTCATTAAATTGGCGAAATATATTATGATAGTTCCAAATATTATAACAATCAAACTAATCATATACCTAATAATTATTAATTTTACTATATCTATAAAGTCTTTTGTAAAAGTATATGCTAATAATATAAATAATGTTGATGACAAAAATTGTATTATAATACTAGAAAATAAATTACTTATCCAGATCTTGTTTTTAATTCTTTTTAAATAATAGTATAATTTAGAATTAAATAATGTTGTATATAGCATTGTAGTTACTAAAGCAAAATAAATTCGCTGGCTATCTAGAAAAATATTATCATAAGACTTGTTTGTAAATAAGTTTATAGTACTTGAATCCATAATTGATACTAAATAGAAATAAAAATAAGATATTATTGAAGTTAGTATTAAAATTAAAATATTTTTCTTTACTTCCTCTTGTCCTTTCTTTTGAAGCATTATGTTAGTAGCAATAAATATAGTTACAAATGGTATTAAGCCTAAATTAACATCAAAATTATATACTGTTATTACTTTTAAAGACATCATATTGGATAATATTAAGGCTACTACTGTATAAATGTGTAAACCTAATATTTTTAGATATTTATATGATAATAATATGAATATTAAACAAATTATTAATTCTATTCCCAGTAATGTTATGTTGTTCACTTTATCACCTTCTTAGCTTTTTTTAGAAATATAGGCAATAATAATGAGTAAATAACTGTTATTATTAATCTTATCATATAAGTAGAAAGTATAATTTCTATTATAACTTTATTTCTTAGAATATTATAGTAGGCTACTATACTAAATAGTAATATTTCTATTAGTCCTATTAGTAAGTACGTTGTTACTGTACTTATAAATAAGTTGTCGTAAATTTTTTTTATTCTGTCATATACATAAATTAAAATTTTTTGAGAAACAAATTGAGAAATTGGATATGCAAGTAATATTCTGTAGTTATTTATAAAAACATTTGTCATATTTATACCAATTGTATCAGTTAATGATTGTGTATATGATGATGTTATATATAACATAATAGAACTAAAAATATTTATAAAAAATGTAAAATTTATAATTTTTTTTGCCTCAGAAGTTTCTTTTCTTTCTAATAATAAATATAGCATTGTTAAAATCATTACATATACTAAAGTATTAGAGATAAAATTTAGGTTTGATATATTTATTAATTTAAAAGATAATATAAATGCTACTAGATTTGATATTGTATATAATGCTATTATACCTAATTTTCCCATATATTTATTTGTAATAAAAGTTATAAATAATGATATTATGACTGCAACTATTAATAATATTAAATTCACCTTATCACCTTCTTATTCGTCTAATATTATATCATATTTTTTTAAGATACAACATATTTGTTGATTATTTTTTTTAATAAAAATACAAGACTAGTTATCCTTTGAAAATAATTGTTCTTTTTTTTGAACTATCATATCATAAAAGGCCTCTAATCTTGTATCTATTCCTACTTCACCATCTTGTGAATCTAAACTGAAATAAATTATTGGAATTTGATAATCATTACTAATTTTTTCTAATATAGGCATAGCATTTATTTCAGGTGTACAACCAAAACTTTTTAGATGAATTATTCCATCAAATTTTTTCTTTGCAAATAATTCTGATAAGGCAACACTTTCTGTCGCATCTGCTCCTAAAGAATATTTTATATATTTTCTGCATTTTTTTAGGAGTTTTTTCATGTGATGTTTTTTTTGAAATAATAAATAAGTTAAAGTAGTTAATCGATGTATTTCTATTCCATATTTTGCTAACTTTTTTTCTATATTATAATTACATTTTGGCTCCATTAGGGAATAAAGCTCTCCCACTATTGCTACTTTTATACATTCTTTAGGTTTATTTAAGAGTACTTGTTTATACTTTTTTTTATACTTAATGTAAGTTTTTAATTGGTGTGTTAAAGTAATGTTTTTAATATTTATTGTATTTAGAAATTCAGTTTCTAATTTATTAAAACTATTTTTATGAATTTCAAAAGCTAGATTTTCTCTTTTATATTTTGCTAAGTTGTCCATTATTATAATCATCAGCATTGTATTTAGTATATAATATGAATAATTAAATACATTTAACTTAGAATTTTGCTTTTTTGCATACTTATATAATTTTTTTAAAGAAACATGATTGTTTTCAATAAAATTTATAAACTCAAAATCATAATTTAAATCTTTTAATATTTGTGCTTGAAGTTCAGAATAGTAACCATATCTACAACCACCTCCTGCTTGAAATATTGTATTTGCGCCATTATTTAGAGCTTCAATGAAATTACCTAAATTATACTTAAATGGTATACATATATAATCAGGAGAATATTTTGTACCAAGTTCTATTGTTTTTTTTGTTATTTTTGGGGGAACTAAAACTTTTTGATTAGTAGTATTTTCAATAATATATTTAATTGGAATATAATAATTATCCATGTGTGGAAATGTTATTATTTTAGCTATTGTTATCTCTCCTTTCTCGTAAAATATCAATAAAACTTTCAATCCTGGTTTCAAGTCCTGTCTCTGATGTTAATTCATCTAAAATTATATTTAAGGTTGGCATTTGTTTTAGTTTTCTAATCATCAACTCATTAACCAATGAATCTGGTCCACATGGAAATGCTGTTAAAAAAATTATGCCATCTATGTTATCTTTATAATAATCTATTGCTCCTATTAATTCTTTTGAATAAGTCCAATACAATGTTTTAGAAAGTTTTTTATAATGTTTTAATGATTCTTTTTTACTAAGTTTATCAGCATATAAAATGTTTATTTTATAATTTTTTAATAATTTTATAATTGAATAGCCAAGATAGTTATCATAAATACTATAAGGATGAGATACAATTAAAACTTTAGGACCTCTTTTTGTTAATACTTTGTTCTGATTTATCATTTTTAATTTATTGTATTCTTTTTCTGCTTTTTTAGCTTTTATGTAGCTACTTATAACTATAAATGGATTGTGGTTTAGTTTAAGTCCTAGTTTTAATAAGGATATAGTTTCTGTAGACATTTTAGTGTACTCGATATTATAATTTATTATATTTATATCTTTAAAAATATTTTTTACTATATCATATGTAGCATTAAATCTTACACATACTTTTTCATCTTTACCGTAATTTTCAATTCTAGGAATTAATATATAATCACACTTTTCTTTTAGATTACTAACATGTCCCATAAATATTTTGAAAGGCAGACAAGCTTCATCAATAGAATATTTTTTTCCTTCTACAACTGTTTCTTTCGTTGTTGGTCCACTTACAACTATTTTGTATCCTAAATTACTAAAATAATTTTTCCATAATATTTTATACCTATAATATAAAAAGGCTCTAGGAATTCCTATTGTTTTTTTATTCATTTTCACCCCTTTTCATCTAAATATATGAAAAAAAGAAGAATTTATTCTTCT
>CAKPER010000062.1 GCA_934149245.1 uncultured Bacilli bacterium
ATTTTATGAGCAGAATCATTAAGTTCAACACCAAAGCTTACCTCACCTCTATTAATAGAACTTATAAGCCGTAAAACTTCACTAGGTATTTTTATCATACTACTACCACTATTTACAACACTTCTAGTTAAATCTACTGCATTTTCTTTATTAAATATTTCAGAAACAGCTTCTTCTTTAGCTTTATTAGATAAAACTTCAAATAAGCTAATATCTGGACTAACTAATTCTAAAACTCCCTCTATAACACCAATTCCTCTAACTAACATCGTTATATTTTTATCTAGTTTTATATTATTACTTTGTAACATTTTAAACATACTATTAATAAAAGCTAAAGTATCTGTATCTTTAATTTCTAGGGTACCATTTTTTGATAAAATATTTTCTATATCACGTCTTAACTTTATATGATTAACTTCACCTTTAACATTAGATAATCCAAGTAAAGACCTCTCAACTCCATAAATATCATTTTTAACAATAGAAACTATACAACTTCTTAAAAGTTCTCTATCCCTATTACTAACTCTTCCCATCATTCCAAAATCAATAAAGACTATCTTACCATCCTGTATCACTATATTATCAGAATGAGGATCGGCATGAAAAAATCCATCATCTAGTGCTTGTTTCATATAATTATTACATAATTTTAAACCAATCTCATTAGTATCATACCCACTACTTACCAATGCTTCCACATCATTTATAAAAGTTCCCGTTACTTCTTCCATAACCAAAACCTTAGTAGTAGATAAATTCTTATACACTATAGGCCCTCTAACATAAACTATATCTTTATTATTATTATTAAATTCTTCTATATGAGAAGCTTCTATTTCAAAATTCATCTCTTCTTTAGCTGAAGCAAATATCTGATCAAGAGCTTCATTAAGATCCATAACTTTAAAGATATAATTTAAATGTAGTAAAGAAATTGCTTTCTTCAAAAGTTTTATATCCATAGCCATTCTCTGATATATTCCTCTTCTTTGAATCTTCACAACAACTCTCTCACCCGTTATAAGATTAGCTCTATGAACCTGAGCAATAGATGCTGATCCTATACAATTCTCATCTATATCCTTAAAAATTTCTTTATAATCATCATATTCTTCCATAAGAATAGCTTCTACCTCATCAAAACTCATTGGAGCAACGCTACTTCTAAGTTTAGAAAGTTCATCACAATATTCCTTTGGAAAAATATCTACTCTATTAGACATTATTTGACCTATCTTTATAAATGTAGGACCAAGTTGCTCTATCACAGTACAAAATTTAGTAGGATTAATTCCCCCTAGTATATCATTATCTTTTAATATTCCTATTATTTCTTTTAAACGCTGTCTTTCATTCATTTAAACATTCCTACTTATTACTTTTATTATTTTTAAAATCTTTAGTTTCTTGTTTTTTCTTATCTTCAACCTTTTTATCACTACTCTTAAGTAACTTTTCTAATTCTAATTTTTCTTCATCATTCATACTTTTAATAGCTTCTACAATATCTTCCTTAGTAGTTTTATTAACCTCTATTGTAACAGAATCCTTAATCTTATCTTTTATATTTCTCTTAAGTTCTTCATTCTTAACCATACCTTGTTTATAAAAAGATTCTCCCTTATCTAACAATTCTCTTCTAAGTTCTTGAGCCTTCTCTCCTGTTAAAGATATAGCCCCCAATCCCATATATATAATATTTTTTAATTCTTCTCTCATCTTTATCTATCCTTTCAATTATTATTTTATAGTAATTTTACCATATTTAAAATCTTTACTAGAGCAATCATATGTAACTACTATATAACTTTCTTCTTTCTTAATTGGCTTATTAGTTTTAGGATTAATTATTTCATCAAAATTACTCTTTAAATATCCTTCGTTAACTAATATTGAAACACTTATCTCACTATTTGTAATTTTTTTTAGATTTGTACCAGTACCAATAGAAGTTATATTTCTCTTATTATTATTATTATCACAACTACTGTCATCCAAACTAATCTCATATCTATTATCAGATATATATGCCCTAGCACTACTTTTAATAGAATTTGTTAAATTTTCTGAATTATTTGTTTTATTTTCCTCAATAACCCCAGATATAGTTGGTACCATTATAACAGCAAGCATTCCCATAATAGCAATAACTGCTAACAATTCTACCAAAGTAAAACCTTTATAATTAAGTTTCATCATACAATCACCCTTAATTCTCTTACAAGTATTATTTTAACACCTCAATCATTAAAAAGCAAGTTATATAAAGTGTAAATAAAAATCATTTTTATGTCAAATTTTAACAATAAATTTTTAAATATGATATAATCAAAAAGAAAGGTAAGGTGATAAAATGTTAGAAGGAAAAGTTGCAATTATTACAGGTGGAACTAGAGGAATTGGCTTTGAAACAGTAAAATTATTTCTAAAAAATAATGCTAAAGTTGCTTTATTTGGTAGTAGAAAAGAAACTGTTGATAAAGCTATTAATGAATTAAAAGAAGAAAATGCTAATTACAATGTTATTGGTTTATATCCTAATTTAACTCTTGAATCTGAAATAAATGAAGCATATAAAAAAGTTAATGAAGAATTTGGTAAAATTGATATCTTAATCAATAATGCAGGTATCTCTTCATCTACTCCACTAGAAAAATACTCTGAAGATGAATATAATAAAATAATTAATATTAATGTTAAAGGTGTATTTTTATGTTCTAAATTAATAGTTCCATATTTTGAAAATAATGGTGGTGTAATACTAAATACTAGTTCAATGGTTAGTATATATGGACAACCTAGTGGCTGTTTATATCCAGCATCTAAATTTTTTGTAAATGGATTAACAAAGTCATTAGCAAGAGAACTTGCTCCTAAAAAAATAAGAGTTAATGCTGTTGCTCCAGGTATAACAGAAACAGATATGGTTTCAGCTCTACCTAAAGAAGTAATAGAACCTCTTATAAAAACTATTCCTTTAGGAAGAATAGGAAAACCATTAGATATAGCTAATGCTTTCTTATTCTTAGCAAGTGATAATGCCAGCTACATTACTGGAGAAATTCTTCAAGTAGATGGTTGTGCAAGAGCCTAAAAAAAATAATGAGCACTAAATGTTCATTATTTTTTATTATTCTATTATTGTTGAAGTAATACCTGTACCATCTCTACCTTCAAAAGATACAACAGCCTCAAAACTTTTACCAGCATCTGCAGTTTGCTGTTCAGATCCCGTTTCATTTATCCAAATGACTATATAATAAGTTTCAGATGGATTTTCTCCTCCCTTAGCTGACAAAATAACATCTGTACAATCAGGTGAAGCACCTGTATTAGGACAACTGTTACCAGTAGTTAAGTCTAACTTAATTTTAGATACAGCAGCAACACCAGCATAAGAACCAGTCGTAGCAGTATCTAAAGCTGTTGTACTCTTAACACGTCTCCATTTTAAATTAGGTGTAACACTATTAAACATAATACTACCACGAACAATCGCACCAGCATTACTATTATTAGTAACTGTTATAGTATAAACCTTACAAACAATATTACCATTTCCATCAACACATTGATTTGTTGTATTCATAGCAGTTCCTAAACCAGCCATTTTTTGAGGGACAAAGACACCAGTATTATTACTTTTTAAAGTTGCTGGTGATACAACTACATCTAAAGATGCAGTAGCAACAGTACCAGTAACTTTATTAGTAGCTGTTGCCGATAATGCAAAAAAGGCATAAGTAGAACCAGTAACTGAAATAGCTAAAGTCATTATCAAAGCTACTATAATAATATTCTTATTTTTTATCTTTTTCATTTCTCCACTCCAAAATCTATATTTTTTTACCCAGTAATAGTAGAAGTGATACCTGTACCATTAGAAGATGTAAAAGAAATTGTCGCTGTCCATGTTCCTGAATCAGTCTGAGCAGTAGGTCCTCCTAATTCTTGAATCCAAAAAACTATCCAATACTGTTTCGTTGCTCCTGCCGATAATTTTAAACTAGGAGTAGTAGTAGTACTAGAATTATCAGAAGCATCAGTAAATAAAACCTCCTTATCCTTTGCATCCATTGCATTATGAATTTTACTATCTGTTGCAGAACTAATTGTAACAGCAGTGGCGCTTTTCATCTTAGCCCACTTTAAATTAGTTGATGGACTAGTAAATTTTATTTTTCCATCAACAACCACATTAGCAGAACTAGAATTTTTAATTGTAAATGTATACACTTTACATATAACATTTCCATTATCATCAACGCATGGAACCGCAGTAGATTGTGGGCCACCAGGTTTTCCGCCAGTAACAGCCAATTGTAATACATTCTTAGAATTATTATATGCATACTGTGGAACCATTGGTTTACTAGCATATGTTGTATCAGGATTAGGCGATACAATAGATGGTTCAGCACTAAAAGTTAAATTACCACTAGCAACCGTACCTGTCGGTTTATTAGTAGCTGTTGCTGACAAAGCCAAATAAGCATAAGTTCCACCAGTAGTTGTAACCATAACAATTGCTATAAGTACTAACAGACTATATATTTTCTTTGAGTCTCCATTATTTTTTTTCTCACTATTATTCATTCATATTCCTCCATATCCTAAAATGATTATAACAAAAAAGAAAAAAAATAACAATAGAATATATTAATTTTTATTGTTATTTCACTCTAAGTATTTTCCAAACTCTTTTCCAATTACCTTTATTAATAGACTTTATTTCAATCGGTCCAAAGGTTTTAAACGATAAATTTCCCTTAGCTCCATTCTCTCTCCATCTTCCAGCATCATACCACTTACCTCCTCCAGCATAAACATTAGTATGTCGTTCATCTTTCCATAACACAATATCTCCAGGTTTCAAAGAACCATCTTTAATTAATTTATCTACTCTTTCACCATCATATTTACTAATATATTTAAGACCATTTTTCATTTTTTTCTCAACACTACCATCACTATGATTATAAACTATCTTATTTTTTTTATCTGTATAAGCTTTATAAAAAGCATCACCACTATCTAATATTCCAATCTCTACCAATCCCCAAGATACATACTTTGCACAATTAGTCTTATGATTACTTTTTTTAGCACTACTAAATGAACCACTAGTTTTATCATTAGAATATTTCCAACTCTTGCCATCTTCATGAGCCTTCTCAACAACACTACTCATTTTATCCAAAGAATTAATTAAAGCCTCAGCACTAGCATTAGTTGTTTTCTCGCTATCACCAGTACTATTATCACTAACACTACTGCTATTACTGCTAGTAGTAGAACTACTATTATCCGAATCAACTATTGTTTTAGTAGGTGTCTTATTATCTTTTTTCTTATCTTCTTCATATTTTTTCTTTAGTTTATCCAGTCTATCATTCTCTTCAGCTTCTGCCAAAAAATTTTCTTGTTCAACAAATTTATCTATTTTAGAAACTGTAGCATTAGAAAAACATGATAAATAATTGATACTATTCCCTGAATCATTAACCATATCAATAACAAAACTAACAATAGTAGGCATCAAAAATAAAGCAATACACATTAAAATTCTTTTCAAAGTAACCTTAAAATCTTTATTATTTTTCAAATCATCTTCTTTACTTATAACTCCCTTAAACATATCTATTGATACCATCACAATAAGTCCCATAGGAATTATCAAAAAAACAACATTAATTAATTGTTTAACAAAATAAACAACTTTTAAAATACTGCTCATTTCACAAGCATTAGTTAAAAAAAACATTTATTATTACCTCCACTCTAAATAAATTCTATCAAATTAATATGTTATTGTCTATAAAAAAATTATTTCTCATAATATTTATTAATTTAACACTCAAAGTTAAATTTAATTAATTTTTAAAATTAAGAACTATTATTTTAGTAAAATTAAATTTTTTAAAATATATTCATCTCAAAATTAATTTTTTATATAAACAACTAATTAGAAAGTTAAATTTAACAATAAATCCAACATAAAATTATAAAATCACAGGTTTGTTCTATTTAATAGTCTATGTTATTATGAAACTGGAGGTGAAACAATAGAAAAATTAGCTAATCTAAACTTAGTTCCTCTAACTAAAGATTTTATGTTTAAAAGAATATTTACTAAAAATCCCAATATCTTAAAAGAAT
>CAKPER010000063.1 GCA_934149245.1 uncultured Bacilli bacterium
AATACACAATAGAAAAATTTAATATAAAGTGTTTGGATATGATTTCAAAACAATATTATAAAATAATTGAAAAAAAATAAAAAATTGATATAATATTCTTTAAGAAAAGCGCTAGTACAGGCTTATTTTATAAGTTTTTGTATTGGTGTTTTTTGTAGGATAAAAAGTACGGGTTGGTATTGTTCTGAGTTAGGGGGCAACTTGGATGAATGCAATACCGTGTTTTTGGGCTGTTGGAATTATTAAAAAAAATATAAAAAAACTTTATATGCTTTTTGGCACTCTTGATAATCATTATTATGTTGTAAAGAGCACTTACTTGAGAACTTTTAATTATAAGAGTTTTCAAGTAGGTGCTTTTTTGTTTGGAAAAATTAGAGCACCTCCTTCAATCAATTAATGAATTTTAGTTGATTGGAGGAAATATGAATAATATAAAAAAGCCTAAAAGAAGAAGGTATAAAGATAATCCATATTCATTATTATATGAGGGTGAATATGAAATAAAATTAACAACAAATGGTAAGACAAAAATTCTAAAAGTGAATCAAGATTTATATGAAACATTTAACAAATTTGAATTAGAAGATTTAAAAGAAATGAATGAATATGATCGAAATTTGACACATTATGAATTAGATGAGAATTCTCTTTATAATTTATCTTTAAATAAAAAAGTGGAACTATGTCAAGTTTTTAGACACATTTTTTGAAAAGGTGTATTTTGGTCTTATTTAAGAAAGTGTTTAAAAATAAATGTTAATTTTTAAAATTTATAATTTGATAAAAAAAGATGACTTCTTGTGTTGCTGATTAGGTATGTTGTATGATATAATGTTTGTAAGTAAATAATAATATTAGAGTTGTATAAAAGAATAAGAATAATAATATAATAAAATGGTTAAATAATTTATATAACTATAGTAAGGAGTTTAGAAGAGTATGAATAAAGTTATTAAGAGTGTTATAGCTAGTGTTATGTTAATAATTTCTATATATTGTTACAAGATAGTAAGTGATATGAATATTATTCCTAATAAATATTTATATTTATTATTAGGAATAATAATAGTGTTGAATCTTTTAGGAATATTATTTTTGTTTATTAGAGGAATTGGATTTAAGGTTGTTGGCGTTATTATATATATAGTATTGGGAATACTGTCTATAGTAGGAATTAAGTATGGTAGTAATACGATAAGTTACTTAAATAAAGGGTTTAATAATAATAATCTTGAAGTTAGTAAATATAATGTGGTTGTTCTTAAAGATAGTAGTTATAAAAAATTAAAGGATTTAGATGATTTAAAAATAGGTTATTTGAAGGTTAATACTGATGGTAGAGATTATTTAGATGTAATTAGAAAGAAAGTTAAAGCTAATTATAGTAGTTATGATATTAATAAATTATATACTGGATTTATTAATAAAGAGATAGATTCGATAGTTATAGAAGATAGTTATTTAGATATGTTAGAGGAACAATTTAAAAATTTTAGTTCTTCTATTAGAATTATTTATTCTTATACAATAAAAAAAGAAGAGAAAAAGGTAGAGAAAAATATTAATAAATTAAAACCATTTAATGTGTATATATCTGGTAGTGATAGTAGGAGTAATGAAATCGTTGCTAATTCTAGAAGTGATGTTAATATGATTGCTAGTGTGAATCCAAATACTAATACTATTGTATTAACTAGTATTCCTAGGGATTATTATGTGCAGTTGCATGGTACAACTGGACTTAAAGATAAACTAACTCATGCTGGTATTTATGGAGTTGATATGAGTAGGGAAACATTAGAGGATTTATTTCAAATAAAAATAGATTATTCAATTAAAGTTAGTATGTCATCTGTTGTATCATTAGTTGATTTAGTTGGTGGTGTAGATATAGATAGTGACACTACTTTTAACTCATATCATATAAAAGGATGGACTGTTAACAAAGGGATAAACCATATGAATGGTAAGCAAGCTTTGGCATATGCTAGAGAACGATATGCTTATGAGAATGGTGATGTTCATAGAGTTCAAAATCAACAACAAGTATTAGAAGCTGTTTTACAAAAAATAATAAGTGATAAGACTATTTTATTAAAGTATGAAAGTTTGCTTAATTCATTTAGTAATTTATATAGAACAGACATTCCTAAGGATCTGATTACATTATTAGTAAAAGAGCAGTTAAACGATATGAAATCTTGGAATATTGAAAAGCAATATGTTGATGGTACTGGTAGTATGGCAGAAACTTATTCTATGCCTGGTGTTAAGTTGTATGTAATGAATCCTAGTGATAGTTCTTTAAAAAAAGCAATTAATAAGATAAAAGATACTATTGATGAATAAGAACTTTTTTTAAAATTAATAAGTAGTAGTTATAAAATAATAATAGATAGATATTGAGGTAATTATGGAAAGTAGTAAATTATTTAGTGTTGTATTTACAGTTGCTTGGATGTTATTTATATTTTATATGTCATCTTTTGATTCTAGTGTATCTGCTAGTCAATCTAATTTGGTAGTTGATACTTTATGTACTTTATTTAAAGGCTTTGATAAAAATTTAGTTAGCTTAATAGTTAGAAAATTTGCTCATTTTACAGAGTATTTAATATTAGGAATGTTATGTTTAAATATGATAAAAAAATGTGGCTTGAAGAATTGTTTAGCTATTTTGATTTGTGTTTTATATGCTGCTAGTGATGAGATACATCAAATATTTGTTCCTGGTAGAAGTTGTAGGGTGATGGATATTTTATTAGATTCTTTTGGGAGTATTAGTGGAATAATTATATATGATTTAAATAAAAAATGAATAAATGTATAAAATCAAAAAGATTTATGTTATAATTAGTTTAGTTATAAGTAGGGAGAGTCAAGATGGAAGAAATAGATTTAAGGGAATTATTGGACTTTTTTAAGTCAAAAATGGGATTGTTTTTGGTTGTTTTTGCTTTGGTATGTTTTATTGGTTGTGGTTATTCATTTTTTATTCAAAAACCTATGTATAATTCTTATACTAAAGTAATTCTTAGTGGTGAAAATACCGTTACTCAGAATGATGTTGTTTTAAATAAAAATTTAGTTGATACATATGCTGAGGTAGTTAAATCTAGAAGAGTTTTAGAACAAGTAATAAAAAAATTGAATTTAGGTGTTAGTTATGAAAAATTAACTAGTCAGATTTCGGTTACTTCTGTTACCAATACAGAAATTATTCAAATTACAGTTAGTGATGAAGATCCGGTAGTTGCTAAGAATATTGCTAATGCTACAGCATCATATTTTACTAAAGAAATTGCTAAGTTATATAAGATGAATAATGTAAATGTATTAGATAAAGCTATTATTAATAGAACACCTTATAATGTTAATATAGTTAAACAGCTTATTATATATATGGTAGTTGGTGTTGTTTGTGCGAGTGTCATTTTATTTATAATATTTTATTTTGATAGAACTATAAAATCGAGTGCTCAAGTTGAACAGAAAATAAAACTTCCTATTTTGGGAAGTGTTGAAGAATTTAATAAGAAGGGAAGAAGAAAATGAGAGATGAATTAGTTATATATAATAGACCTAAGTCTAATATAAGTGAAGATATTAGAACTATTAGGACTAATTTACAATTTACTTCTGTCGATAAAGATTCAAAAGTTATACTTGTTGCTAGTTCTGTACCTGGTGAGGGGAAGAGCTTTATTAGTAGTAATTTGGCAGCAGCATTTGCTCAAACTGGAGAATCTGTTCTTTTGATAGATGGCGATTTGAGACTTGGGAGAATTAATAAAGTATTTAATTTATCTAATGAACATGGACTTTCAAATTTACTGGTTAGTCATGGAACTATAGATTTTTCTTCTTTTTTAAAGAAAACAAAAATTCCTAAACTTTATGTCATAACAAGGGGAACTGTTCCACCTAATCCTAGTGAACTTTTAAATTCTTCAAATTTTAAAACGGTAATCGATTTTTTAAAAGAAAAATTTGATAGAATTATTATAGATGGAGTTCCTGTTAATGGACTTCCAGATTCATTAGTAATGGCTAAACATGTTGATAGAGTAATATTAGTTTGTGCTTGTGGTCATACTAATATAGATGAATTAGAGAATTCCAAAAAAGCTTTAGAACAGATTAATGCTAATATAGCTGGAGTAGTAGTTAATAAGACTCAAACTACTAAACGTGGAAAATATTCTAATTATTATGAATAGGAGTGAAATAATGACTGATATTCATTCACATATATTATTTGGAGTAGATGATGGAAGTGATTCTGTAGAAGAATCTATATTAATATTGAAGAAACTTAAGAGTGTTGGATTTGATAAAGTAATATTAACTCCTCATTTTATTCTTGATAGTAATTATAATAGTAAATATGCTGATAATTTAAAGAGGTATAGTTATTTAAAAAATATTGTAAAAGATAATGATATTGGTATAGATATTTTTTTGGGAAATGAAATATATATAAATGAGCATATAATAGAATTACTTGATAATAATATTATAAGTAGTTTAAATGGTACTCAATATGTATTAATAGAGTTTTCATTATATAATAAAATATTAAATTTAGAAGATATACTATATAATATAAAGTGTCAAGGATATCAGGTTGTTATAGCACATCCTGAAAGGTATGATTATTTTCAGAATGATTATAAGTTTGTTGATAGATTAAGAAAAGATGGTTTTTTCTTTCAAAGTAATTATTCTAGTATATTAGGATATTATGGAGTAAAGGCAAAGAAATTAATTAAATATATGTTAAAAAAACACTATATAGATTTTTTTGGTACTGATATTCATAAAAATGATAAAGATTATGTAATAACTAATTTTGATATTATTGAGAAAAAAATAAAAAAAATAACTGGGGATAAATATTATAAAACAATTCAAGTTAATTGTGATAAATTAATTGGTTCTTAATATTAAATAGTGAGTGTATTTTAAGAATGAAAAGAAAATTTATATTTGTTTGATTTACAACAATTGGAATAACTTATTTTTTTTTACAATTACATTTAGTTATGTGTGTATATTAATCTTAGTATCTTGTATTGTTCCGTAAAACGCAAATTATTATTCCGATAATGTTGATATTGTTCCAATAAAAGGGTATATTATAGTGCGCTTGATGAATATTATGAAAACACAATTTATCTGCAACGGAAAATTTATTTGCAAAATATGTAAATTCAAGATTAGATATGTATTTAAAAATACTACAAAATTAAATTCAATTTTTTACTTAAAGCCAAAAAGATGAATTTGGTATTAAAATGCAAATCTTTTAATAGATTTGTTAACACTCTGAAAACTATTAACAAATACGTGTTAATAGTTTAATGGTTTTATTACTTCTAGATGATACTACTAGGGAACAATAGATGAATAATAGGATTAAGAATATTAGAGCTATTAGACCAAATATTAGTAAGTATTTCATTTAATTATCCTTTCTTTTTAATTCTTTTTGTATATATTTTATGGCTTAATGTATATAGAATGGTTCCAAGGAAGGAACCTGCAGTATCTATCTATTAGGCAATCACTAAATTGACTAGTTCTATCCATAGTCTGTATTAATATAAGATATAGCACAAGTTTTAATACAAAAAAGCTGGATAAATTAATTTTTTTTGTATTATAGTACAAAAACTTATTAATTAAAAAGTCAAGTGCAACTTTTAAATATAAAGGTAATGATATACTGCTAGTAGATGATATTAGTGATAAAGTTTATGTTAGTAAAAAAACTAAGAAAATAAAATTAAAAATTAAACTAGAAGATAAGATGACTACTAGCAATATAAAGAAAAGTTATAAACTAAAAAAGTGAAATAATAAAATAAAAATAATTGTTAAAGCAGAGAATGGTATTAAAAGAAAATATATAATTAATGTTTATAGAAAA
>CAKPER010000064.1 GCA_934149245.1 uncultured Bacilli bacterium
AAAATAGATAAACATATTGGTCCAAGTATTTTTTTTAATATTTTCTTTAACATTATTTATCACCCATATAAAGTATAGTGTATGCTTATAAAATATATTGTCGAATTATAAAATATAAATTATTTTTAATCAACAGGTGATAAATAAAACTTTTGAGCAGTCGAGATATTTTTCTGCCATACCTGAATACCAGTACCATTTGCAAACTTTTGATTAGGAACATCTAAAACATAACCTTCGTTTAAAGTTGAAATATAATAGCTTCCGTCACTTTGAGAAATCATTTTAAAATCTTGCGCTCCTGTTCGTGGATCTGCACATTGCCATATTTGAACTTTTGTTCCATTTACATAATTTCCATTATTTACATCTAAACAAGTTTTTCCGCTACTATCAAGCATTGTTAGAATTTTATAATACCCACTAGTCTCATCATACTTGAATTTCCATTTTTGATTAGCAGTATTTGAAGTCTTCTTACTATACAAAATTACCTTAGTCCCATTAGTCTTTTCATCATTATAAACATCAAAAACATAACTTTGATTATAGCTTACAATATTAAAAGTCTTCTTTGGATCAATTATCCATATAGGATATAATATTGTTTCATTTTTAAATCCACTAACATCAATATTAGCTCCTACTTTATATTCTGGATTTGTAGCCTTTTCATTTAAAGAATAACCTAACAAAACGAAATTTTCTTTACCATTAGGTTTTGTTTCGGGTTGTTCAACTAAAAAAGGAACATTTCTAATTGCAGATATGGGGTTATCTATTCCATCAATCTTTATAGTTACTATTTCACTACTAATATTTTCATTCTGAGTATTTGATGGACTTTTGCCTTTGTTTACAAACAAAATAATATCATTAGAATCATTTGTATATAAAGAATTTATTTCAATAATAATCTTATAAGCATAAGCATCATTTTGAGTTGGTTCACAAATAACATTACTAACTTCAAAACTTTTATCTAATACTTTTTTATAATATGATTTATCATTATTAGTAACAAACATTCCATTTCTAAAAGAAGAACCATATTCAATCTGCCACTGCTGAGTAGTAGCATCTTTACTTAGTTTTATTGTTCTACTTATTTCAATTTTTTTATCATCTTTTCCTTTAATTGTAATCGTATACGTATTATTATCGGTAGCTTTCACCAAACTTACTGAATTTTTATCAGGAATTTTTTCCAAATCATTCATAATATTTTTAGTTATATTAATTTTATCTGATAACATAGTAGTAGAATAATATATATCTTCACTCTTATCTTTAAATTTATAAGTCAAATTAAGTAAATAATAAGCAACAGAGAAAGCTATAACAGAAGCTACTATTATTTCTACTAACATATACCCCCTATTATTAAGTCTCTTCACTCTATCACCTCACCCCTAAACTAGAATAATAATATTTATCATTTTTTTTATATTCTACTACAAACAAGTATGAATATTTATTATCTTCATCCATATTAAAATTATAATATTTTTCAATATAGTTTAAATAGTCTTTAAATGTTTGATTTAAAACAACTTCTTTTAAATCATTAATACTAGTTTCATTATATTTTACAACATACATATTTTCAATACTGTAGGTTTTTTTTAAAAAATTACAATAACTCTTATTATTTGAAACAATACAAAAGTTACAATAACTCTCATTATTTAAAATAATACACTTATTATTAATTATTAATTTATAATTATTAGTATTTAACGCCAAAGTTCCAGCTAAAGAGCCATCATCAATCATTGCATCTATAGCATTCTTTATAGCATATACTCCATCTATATCATAATAAGTATCTCTAATTTTATACACATTATATAATTTCATAAAATTTGCATATAATCCAACTAATGTTGTTAAAACAATAGTTGAAGTAATAATAGCCTCTGCTAACATAAATCCCTTATTATTTTTCAAATTTATCACCTTTGTTATTGATATTATCTAAAAACTATTATATAATAAATATAGACTAAAGTAAAGGTAAAAAGAATGAAAGATGGGATCAATATGAACAATAATAATGACAATAGTACTTCTAGTACTACTAATAATTTTAATGATTATGCTACAAAAAAAGTAATTGACTTTCAAACTACTCCTATAGTAGATGTTGTTAATTATATTTTACTAGCTGCTGCTAAAAAGAATGCTTCTGATATTCACTTTGATCCAGCTGATAATTATATGAAAGTAAGATTTAGAATAGATGGTAAATTAGATACATTTACAATTGTTCCAAATACAGCTAAGCAAAATCTAGTAGCAAGATTAAAAATCTTAGCAGGTATGAATATAACCGAATCAAGACTTCCTCAAGATGGTGCTATCAGAACCGTTATAGAAGGAGTCAGCCTTGATATGCGTGTATCTACCTTACCTACTAAAAGAGGCGAAACTATTGTTATAAGAATAATGGATTATTCTATGAGTTTAAAAGGATTAGAATCATTATGCTTTAACGATGTAAATTATAAAAAGATTTTAAAAATGATTAGTGAACCAAATGGTATTATCTTGGTAACAGGAGCTACTGGTAGTGGTAAATCAACAACTGTATATTCTATATTACAGAGACTAAATACCGAAGATGCTAACCTAATTTCTGTAGAAGATCCAGTTGAAATGGAAATAGAAGGTATAAATCAAGTTCAAGTAAATAGTGAAATAGGTCTAGATTTTGCAACTGTCTTAAGAAGTATTTTAAGACAAGACCCAAACGTTATTATGATAGGAGAAATAAGAGACTCCGAAACAGCCCAAATTGCCGTACGTGCATCTATTACTGGACATTTAGTTTTATCAACAATCCATACTAATAACTCTCTATCAACTATCGAAAGATTACTAGATATGGACGTTGAAAGATATCTATTATCCAGTGCCCTAGAAGGAATAATATCCCAAAAACTTGCCCGAAGATTATGTACTAAATGTAGAAGAATAAGAAACACTAACGACTATGAAAAAAATTTATTTAGAACAGTTCTTGGATTAGAAGTTAAACAAATATATGAACCAGTTGGTTGCCCAGAATGTAGCTTTGGGTTTAAAGGAAGAGTTGCCCTTCATGAAGTATTATTAATTAATCAAGATATAAGAGATGCTATAAGTAATAATGTATCCCGTGAAGAATTAAGAAATCTAGTCTATAGTAAAGATGTAATAACTATGATTCAAGATGGATTTTATAAAGTATTAGCAGGTTTTACAACAATTACAGAAGTCTTAAAATTAATCGAATTAGATGACGAAATAGATGAAGTAAAAATAGAAAAAAAGAACCAAAAATAATTCATTAATGGTTCTTTTTCATTATTCTCTTTTTAGTTAAACTATTAGTACTAAGTAATTCTACGTCTTTATTAAATTCCTGAAATAAATCAAAATAAATAGCATTCTTTATCCTATAAATAACTTCTGACTCTTGATTAACAAACATTGGTAAATTACTAGCCTTAATAAAAGAATCAGCTTCAACTTTAGAACAAAAATAATTAATATCTAATTTAACAAAATTCTGAAAATAATTAAAAATAAATTCACTTAATCTAACATTATCTTCACTATCTATTTTTCTACTTTCATTATAAAGTAAAATAAGCTCTTTTGCACTTAAATTATTAAACATATAAATCAATGTATCAATATTACAATTACACCTATCTAAAATTAATTCCAATCCACTTGATTTTATTTGTTCGATAAACTTACTATACTTCTTTTCTTTTTCTAATATATCACTTTTAAAATTAATTACATATATATTCCCCATAATATTACAATTAACTTCTCTAATAATTCTTTCACTCATATATTTTAACCTCCTAATAAAAAAGCAAAGTAATACTACTATATCACAAATAAAAAAATATATTGAAATAATACATTTATTTTATATATTTGAAAACGTATTAGAAAAATAATAACTTTTATGTTAATCTTTTTTAAATAAATTACACACTAATTAATAACTTTATTATTTTTTTAATATTAACTTCAAACTCTTTTTCTCTAATTCTTTAGAATATTTCATAACTTCTTGTTCATTAATTTTCTTACATTTATCTCTTATATCAGTTAACACCGAAATAAGTTCAAGTCTTTTAAATCTAATAGGTATCATTTCTTCTCTTAAAATTGTCTTATCATTATTTATTGTAACTTCCCTACCATTATAAATAATAATTGGTGATTTTAGAGCTAAACTTTTACTAATTTCCTTATTATTAATATCTATTTTAGAACAAGCTTCTAATCTACTACTATCATCTCCAATCATTTTAGAACAATTACACTTTAAATTATCAACATATATACTAGAATTATTTAAATTCAAAATTCCAGTAGAAATAAACATATCTATATTTCTTCCATTTTTTAAAAGTTTAGAATTAACAAATTCTATATCTCTATTAGTTTTTAAACTTAAATCTGTTTTATCATTATTAAAAAAACTAAAATTATTACTTATATTAGTATTTTCTAATTTTAATGAAGATGCATTAATAGACAAGATATCACTACATTTAATAAAGCTATTCTTCAATATACATTTTCCATTTTGTCTTATTAAAAGTCCATCATTAAATTTACAAGAATCTATAATTATTTTACAACTATCACCATATATAGTTACTTGTCCTTTACCAAAATCAATATTTCTAATAACATAACAAACTGGTTTATTTAATTTATATTTATTTGCTAAACTATAATTATTTTCATTTATTCCTACACAATTTATATGATAATCATACCCCCAATTATCACATTTCTTTTTATCAACATAGCAAACTAACTCATCACCTAAATCAACAACATCCCCAATATTACCAAGTAAATATCTACTAGTTCTCTCTCTTATTTCATTATAAATTTTATTTCTTATATTATTAAACATTTTATCAAATATCTCCTCTACATAACATTTCTAATATATCACAACTATCTACTCCATCATTTAATTTATTCTCTATAAAATTATCAATCTCAAAATCATCCATATTTAAAACCCAAGGATTACTTAAATATAATTTTTTAAAGACTATAAGTTCTTCTTTGCTAAAATCATTTATTTTTTTAACCACTCTAAAACCCTCCTTAATCAAATTTTCTAGCAATTATTGTACCATAAAAGTCTTATTTTGCAACAAAAAAAAGACAAAGTACTATTCCAAAGCTACAATTTGTCTTTGTATTATTAACCTTTATCTCTATGATCAAAATACATCTTTATAAATAACCACACTGACATAACAAATGCACACGCAATATATAAATTTCTAAGTAAAATACTTTTAACTATAGATGCTCCTAATATTAAAGCTGCATCTAGAACCCCTATGACTATCTGATGTAACATACTCTCTAATTTATCTATTTTATGAGCAGAATCATTAAGTTCAACACCAAAGCTTACCTCACCTCTATTAATAGAACTTATAAGCCGTAAAAC
>CAKPER010000065.1 GCA_934149245.1 uncultured Bacilli bacterium
ATTTTACCATTTATAAATTTAGAATCTGGTGATAGACAGATTTCTAAAAATGAAATTGCTATGCATTTAAATAGTTATTTTCAATTTTATTCTAATATAATTAAAGATACTGATACACCTTTTTATGAAATTTTTTTTCAAACTAAAAACAAAATCTTGTCTATATCGGATGATGACGAATTAATTCAGGAAATAAGAAAAGTATCTTACTTTACTGAGTATGATCAAATGCTTCAAATAGTAGAATTATTTATAATGAACAAATTTTTTTCATATAATATAGACTCTAATTTATCTCTAATTGGTGATGTAGGCGATGAAAAATGTCCCGAAAAAATATTTATTTCAGGTAGCAAAAAATATAAAAAAAGAGATGTAATTAAATACATTAGAAATGCTTTATGCCATAATGATAAAAAGGATATGGAGTTATATAGGCTAATTCAAAAGCAGAACAATCCTCAAATTTATATTGAAATTTATCTTAGAAAACCAAATTTTCATATTATGCTTACAATAGCTGAACTTAAAAATTTATTATTACCAATCTTACAGGCTAAAAGTGCTTATAGTTTTCTTTATTATGACAATAAAGGAAATATATTAAATACACCAAACAAAGTAATGATGGCACTTGATAAGGAATTATATTTTGAAATAAATCAAATATATAATTTTAATCCCCAAAAAGTAAAAAATAAAATAATAACAGATGAAATTTCAGGAGAAAAATTTAAGAAAAAGTTTCAGTTTAATAGCAAACAAGTAGAATATATAAGAAAAACGTATAACCTCTATAAAGGAACTGATGAATTTTATAATACTATCATGATAAAACATATCTTAGAAGAAACTATTCCTTTTGGTATGGCCAAAATAGCTGGCTATTTAGATGATTTAAATAATTTTCTGCCCTTTCTTTATGATGGATATAATTGCTTATCTAAATACCAAAAATCATTAAATAGTAATTATCAATCAAAAGAAGATTTAATATCAACTGAAAGACAATTATATAATAGTATCAATTTAAATAGTAGAAGTTTAAGAGCAAACATATTATTTTGTTCTTATATTTTAGAAAATATTTCTTATGCTAACACCTTAATAAAAATAGATGAAAAAGAAATTCAAAAAAATTATATTCGTAATAGCCTGGTTCATGGAACATATGCTAATTGTATTGATAAGGATTATAATATATTATTATATGATTATATTCATAAAAATAAAAAAGGAAAGATGGATAATAATTTAATATTAGAAAATTATACTGTAAATAGTTTTAATCTTATTAATTTATATAAAACTTTATCTAAAAGTATTAATCTAAAAGACTATTACTTACCACTAGATTTAATTATTAATCTAGAAAAATTTAGAGGATTAAGATTTACTTTTAGAGAAAGTAAAACTATTTATTATATTAATGCTTCTCTTGATAATAAAGTAGCTCCATTTTTAGGGTTAAAAGATGTTGATGGAACACTGTGCTATATGAGTGAAGATGATTTTGCTTTATTTAAAAATAAAGTTATGTCTTTAAAATTAAATGAATTATACAATTATGATCAGAAAATAATGGATTTTATAAAAAAAGTGCCTGATATTGCTAGAATATCAACCACGAGATTTCAAAATTTAGTTAGTGAACATAAGTTTACAAGTTCAAATTATTTAGAACCATTAAAAGAAACTTTAGAGGAATTATATAGCTTATGTAAAAATTATTCCAAGTCTGTAGAAGTATCTTCTAGTGCTAATGCGCCAAAATCTTTAATAAAATTCTATTATTAAAAAATTAAGATAATAAAAAATATTATAATTAAAGAAAACTAATAACAAAATATTTATCTTATAGAAAGAAGTGAAAAAGCTATGTTTTATCGCAAAACTTATTTATCTAAAATAGGAAAAATTTATTTAGAAAGTGATGGAAAATATTTAACTGGATTATGGTTTCCTAATTCTTACGATGAATTAAAACATAATGAAGAATATAAAACAGCTGAGTTACCAATATTTGATAAAACTATAAAATGGTTAGATATTTACTTTAGTGGAAAAGAACCAGAATTTATGCCAGAATATAAAATTAATAATATAACTCCATTTAGAAAAAAGGTCATTGATATAATGTTAGAAATACCTTATGGAGAAGTTGTTACTTATCGTGATATAGCTAATAGAATAGCCAAGATAAATGGTGGTAAAATGTCTGCTCAAGCTGTTGGTGGAGCAGTTGGCTCAAATCCTATTTGCATTATCATTCCTTGCCATAGAGTAGTTGGAATAAACAATAATTTAACAGGATATGGTGGTGGAATAGAAAATAAAATAGCACTTTTAAAAATAGAAGGACATAATATTTCTAAATTTAAAATGTTAAAAGAAAAGAATGGAAATTAACGAAGGAGGAACAAAAATGTATGAAAGAGATGAATTAAGAGAATATATAAAAAACTCAGAATTAAGAATATTTAGTGATAAAATTAAAGTGAGATTATCTAGTGAGTTAGCTAAAAAATATGATAAAGGAATATATAAAAATTATTTGATTAGACTTCAAAAAGAAATAGAAATGCTAGAAGAATTGCAGTTAAAATATCCAAGCAATGCTAATCCAATTCTTTATCTTTATATAGTTCCAGATGATAATTTTCTAAAATTACTACAAGTTCCATCCACATTTGCAAAAGGTAAAAAAAGTGGAGGAAAACCTGTTACTTGCTATGATTTAGATGGCTTTAATCTTGCTTTTGGATTAAGTCAAAATTGTGTAGAAAACAAAGCGGTCGATAACAAAGATATTGAACGATTAGAAAATGAAATTCACGAACTTTCCCATATTATTCTTGGTCAGTTTATTTCAGGAAACCAGGTGATTTCCGAAGGAGTTGCAGAAACTCTACCTTTATATGGATTAAATTTAGAAAAAAATTTTATAAAACATAGGGAAATTGTTTCTAAATTAACGGAAGATAAAATATATACAGTTAAGGAATTACTAAACAAATCGAGAAATGGTACCTATGGTGATGATCCTATTTTACAAAATAAATCTTGTTCTTTTAGATTGTCATATATATCTTCCTACTTATTTATTCGAGGTTTAATAGAAACAATTGAACAAAAATATCATCTTTCTAAAGAGAAGTCAATTCAATACTTTTTAGAAATTCTAAAAGAATGCAATAATCGCTATAGTAATGAGTTTTTGTTTTATGATATTGCTGCTGCTCTTGAATTACAACAAGAAGAATTACTTAACGAAAAGTCAATTCATCTGAAAACTCAAAGTTCCATAAGGAAATATAAATAATATCTTTAGATATTGATAGTTATAATATAAAAATAGTAATGAAAGAAGATGGTAATTTTGAAAAGATGTAGTTGGTGTAATCTAGAAAACTTAAAATATGTAGAATATCATGATAATGAATGGGGTATTCCCAAGTTCTCTGACAATTACTTATTTGAAATGCTTTTATTAGAATCATTTCAAGCTGGTCTTTCTTGGGAGTGTATTTTAAATAAAAGAGAAAACTTTAGAGAAGCTTATGACAATTTTGATTATAATAAAATAGCACTTTATAATGAAGAAAAATTTAATAAATTATTAAATAATAGACAAATAGTACGTAACAAACTAAAAATTAAAGCTAGTATCAATAATGCTAAGATATTTATTAAAATAAAAAAAGAATATGGTACTTTTTATCATTATCTAGAACAATTTACTAAAGATAAAATAATTTATGAAGTAGGTAAGACTACTAATTCATTATCTGATAATATTTCTAAAGATTTATCTAAAAGAGGCATGAAATTTGTCGGTTCAACAATTATTTATTCATATTTACAGGCCGTTGGTATCATTAATTCTCATGATAAAGATTGCTTTTTATTTGGTGATAAAAAATGATTATTTCAACAGGGATGCGAACAGATATTCCAGCATTTTATTCTAAATGGTTTATGAATAGAATTAGAGAAGGCTATGTTTGTGTTAGAAATCCTTATTATCCTAAATTAGTAACCAAATACAATCTTAATTCAGATTATGTTGATTGTATTCAGTTTTGCACTAAAAATCCTTATCCAATGCTAAAATATTTAGATGAATTAAAACAATATAATATGTTATGGTATGTAACAATAACACCCTATGGAAAAGATATAGAACCAAATGTTTGGAATAAAAATATAATAATAAAAAGTTTTCAAGAACTAGCCCAAAAGTTACCAAATAGTTTCGTTGGTTGGCGTTATGATCCTATATTTTTGAATAAAGATTTTACGGTAGAAAGACATATAAAAGAATTTGAAAACATAGCAAAACAATTAAAAGGTTATACCACTACTTGTGCTATTAGTTTCTTAGACTTATATGAAAAAGTAAAAAGAAATGCTCCTGATTTAATTAGGCCTTGCAAAAATGATCAAATTAAAATAGCACAGTCGTTTTCTAAGATAGGAAAAAAATATGGAATTGAAGTATATGCTTGTTGTGAGGCCTCTTATTTAAAAGAATATGGACTAAATTGTACTGGCTGCCAAAATTCTAAGATAATTCAGTCAGCTATTTCTTATAAAATAAACCTACCTAAAGTGAAAAATACTAGAGATGGTTGTCTATGTTTTATGGGAAATGATATAGGAGCCTATGATTCATGTGGCCATTTTTGTAGATATTGTTATGCAAACACAAATTGTAGTAACGTTATCAATAATATAAAAAATCATTTTGATGACTCTCCTTTATTAATAGGAAGAATACAGGATGATGATATTGTTAAAGAAAGCAGTGCTAAGAGTTATAGAATAAAATCTGAACAAATTAGTTTGTTTTAAGAATTTTATTATTACTTACAAAAGCTAAAAATTATCTGTATTTTAGAATAATTTAGTAAGAATTAAGTTTAATTTAAGATAATGTTTTTATTATTAAAGGGGAAGTGACTATTATGAAAATATTAATTATTGAGGATGAATATAATTTAGCTGATGCTATTTCTAGTGTCTTATCAACCCAAAATTATATAACTACCATAAATACAGATGGTGATGTTGGCCTAAATAATGCTTTATCTGGTGTTTACGATTTAATTATTTTAGACGTTATGTTGCCACATGTAAATGGATTTGAAATTTTACGAAAGATAAGAAGTGAAAAATTAGATACTAAAGTAATTATGTTAACAGCTAAAGCAAATATAGAAGATAAAATGAATGGCTTCAATAAATGGGCTGATGATTACGTGACCAAACCTTTTTATATGGAGGAGTTAGTAGCCAGAGTTAATTTACAACTAAGAAAAAAAGATGCTATGCAAAATTCAAATTGAAGTTGTAAGATAAAAGTAGACACAAAAAAGATGTGTTTACTTTTTCTTTGGTATAATTTAGTAAAGGAGATG
>CAKPER010000066.1 GCA_934149245.1 uncultured Bacilli bacterium
TTTTCATCTCCTGAAGTAGATGTAACTTTTACAGTTATAACATTTAATCCAACATTTAATTCATGTTCTCCTGTTCCTGTAATTATTGCTGTATTGTCTAAGGCTTTTGCCACAACATTAATTTTTTCTTCTTCATATGGTAAATTAACTTCATAAACTAATGTATTTGCTTCAAAATTTGGAGATAAAGTTCCTTTATCTACTGTTAGTTCTACTAAATCACAACGTTGATTTAAATCTGGCTGTCTATAAACTATTATTGTGTAATCTTTTTTAGTTAATCCATCTGATGCTGTAACCTCTATAGTAACTTTATTTTCCCCATAAACAAAATCACTATTTCCAATTACTTTATATGTTGCATCTTTATCTTCTGTCTCTATTTCTAGATTTAGGCTTTCTACATCATCTTGTACTTTCATATGATATTCAGTAGTTGTTTTTTCAAAATTTTCGTATAGTTCTCCCTCTTTTGCAAATACCTTTTTTAAATATGCATTATCAGATTTTGCTCTATTTACTATTATTTCATATTCTTTGTTTGTACCATCTTCTGCTGTTGCAACAATAGTAATAATATTTTTTCCTATTTCTAAACTATATTTTCCATTTCCAACTACATTTGTTGTTGTCTTTTCTGGAATAGCAGTAATTGTAATTTCATCTATTTCATTTCTTACATTTATTTCATAGGTACTAGCATCTACTTTATTAACAATTTGATTTTTATCATTATCTATTCTTAATAAATTTGTATTAGAATTTTGTTTTCTTATAACATTTAATTCGTAAGTCCTTATATCCCCATTTTCCGCTTCTACTGTTAATGTTATATTATTTTCTCCCTGTTCTAGTGCATATACTCCTTCTCCTATTACAGTACTTGCTGAATCTTCCTTTTTAGCTGTTACTTTTATATTATCTATTTCATTTTCAACTTCTACAGTATATTTTAATGTTTCTTTATTAAATGTAGGATTTAATTTTCCACTGCTTGTAATAATATTAGTTAAATAATTATTACTTGAAGCTTCTTTTATTACTTTAATTTTATAATCTCTTTGTTCTCCATTTTCTGCTGTTACTCTTATTATTACATAATTTGTGCCTGTAAAGAAATTATTGTTTTGCAAAATTTTATATGTTGCAGATTTATCTTCTGTTTGTACAACAAGCGGTAATGTTTTTGTATCTGATGGAACTGTTATTTCATATTCTGTAATTAATTTATCAAATTCAACATTAAAATTACCCATTGTTGTTATTAATTCTTTTAAATAATTATTACTTGATTGACTTCTATTAATATTAACATTGTATGTACCAATAGAACCATCTTCAGCTTCAACTTGTATTTTATATGTATTTGTCCCTGTTTTTAATATTTTTTCACCAGTTCCTGAAACGCTTGATGTTGTTGCTTCTGCTTCAGCTTCTAATGTAACGCTTTCAACTTCATTTGGAACTGTAACTGTATATGTATCTAATACTTTATTAAAGGTTGGATTTAGAGCTAGTTCTTCATCATCTTTTTTTACTTTTAAAGATGATAAAAATACATTTCCACTTTGTTTTCTATATGCATGTATAATATAAACTAATTGTTCACCATTTGGTGCATTTACAATTATATAAATATCATTTAATCCAACTTTTAAGTTCTTATTTCCTTCTATTACAGGAGTAATTTCCTTCATTTCTGGTATTGCAGTAATATCTAATGACGTTACTTCATTATCTACTTCTACAAAATATTCTAAAACATCTTGGTCAAATACCATGTCTGTTTCTACATTATCTATACTTAAGCTTTCTAACAAGCAGTTTCCACTCATATCTCTTGTAATGTGATATGTATAAGTATCTACTGAACTACCATCTTCTGAAGTAACATTTATTTTTATTTCATTTTCCCCAGCTTTTAATTCTATTGTTCCATCTCCTGTTACAGTTTGATATTTATGTCCTTTTTCAACATTAAAGGTTAATTTCTTTATTCTACTTGGAACAGTCATAGAATATTCATGTACTTCTGGGTTGAATTCTTTCGGATTAAGAACCCCATAAATAGGATTTACATTTATAATAGATTCAATTAATCCGTCTATTGTAATATTAGTTGGCTTAGAATTATTAGATGCATCTCTTATAGCTTTTATTGTATATACTCTTTCTTCACCATTTTCTGCTGTTACTTTTAGATTTATAATATTTTCTCCTGCTGCAATATCATAAGTTCCATTTCCTTCTACTGTTGCTTTTATATCATCAACAACACCATAAATTGTAAGTTCTGTATCTTCTGAATCTAAATTTACAGTATATTCTGTATCATCATAACTAACTTCTGGAGTTATTGTTCCTTTATTTATTTGTATTTCTTTTAATAAATTATTTTGTGATGGATCTTCAAGTAAAGTTATTCTTGCATATCCATCTGAATCATTACCTGTTACATAATTTCCTTGTGGATTTTTCATTTGTACTAAATCTTGTCTTGTAGTGGTCCATTCATATCCTTCTCCATCTATCATAACAGTATCTTTAAATTTAAATCCTGAAGTATGTATACAATCTTCTATTGAGTTTCCATTTTCATCTGTTGATTTACATCCTTCATGTCCTGATATATATGATGATCCTCCAGATCCTGCTGAAGCACGGCTAATATTGTTTGTCATTCCTCCATAGTATCCTGAGCCACCGCCTCCAACACCATCACTATCTGCTTTTCCCCATGCATCTTTTCCTATTCCTAATGCATATCCAGAAGTTTGAGTTCCTGCTGGACTTTTTGGATAATATGATATACCTTCTAGTCCACCTCCTGCTCCTCCTTTAAATGTCCAAGAGGCTCCGCCTCCTGCTCCTGCTACCATTATCCTAGAATATAAACTATTAGTATCATTCCATAATCCACTTGTTAACCTAAAGTCTGTGGCTCCGCCTCCACCACCGCTGGCTTCATCATCTGAATTATCCCATGTTCCAAGGCCTCCACCATTCCAGCCTCCTGGCGAATTTTGTCTTACAACAGCATCTGTTCCTTTTCCACCTACATATACATATATAGTATCTCCCTCATTTAGTCTTACAGTACCTGATGTATAACCTCCATTTCCTGGAATTCCTTTTAATTTTCCATCATTTCTTGATTTTCCACCTCTTGCTCCCCATGCTTCAAATTTATAAAACCCTGCTGCTGGTGCTACAAAAGTTTGATATTCTTTTCCTACATATGGAAAATCATATATTTGCTCTCCTAAGTTTTCTCCTTTTATTACAGTTATTGTATATACTGTATCTTCTACTCCTTCTCTAGAAACAGTTACTGTTACAGTATTTTTACCTTCTTTTATATATCCTGCACCTTTTACAACTACTTTTGCATTATCATCATAAGGTGTTGCTATAATATCAAGAGAAACTATTCCTGAAGTTACTTTATATTCATAATCGTATTTATCACTTTCAAAGAATTGTGAAAATTCTTGATTTTTTATATCTAAAAATTTCAATTTTGTATTTGGCTGTTTATTTAAAATTAAATTATATTCTGTTGTACTTGTTCCATCTTCTGATGTAACTTGTATTGTGTGTATTGTAGTAGAATTTTTGGTTTCTACTTCTCCGTCTCCTACAATAGTTTGTCCTGGGAATTTCTTTATAGCTTCTATAATCGTATTTTCTTCTACATTATATGGTAATTCAATTTCATATCTTAAAGTTTCTTCTTTGTAATTTTCTATATCTCTTCCTGCTACCTTAATATTTTTCAAATAACTATTTGAAGATGGTTTTCTATAAAAATATAAATTATATACAAATTCTATTCCTTCTGCTGTTTTTACTTTTATTTGTTTTTTAGTTTCTCCTGCTATTGTTTCTATTTGTTGTACTAATCCACCTTCTACTTCTACATTATCACTTGATGGTGTTATTGTAATAGTTGGATATGCTTGTTCTTTATCTAATTCAATATAATAATCATTTTCAGCAGGATTAAATTTTCTGCTCATTTTTCCAATATCAACATTTATATCTAATATTGGATATTCTTCAGCAGTCATACTCAAAGGAGTAATAGTTGCTTTGCTGGTATCTGTAGCATCTGCTGTTAGTTCGGTATTAGTAAATACTTTTCCAGAGTAATGATATGAATCTTCTAAACTAGTATATGTTTGAACTTTTGGAGTAATATCACTTTGAGAATTAATAGCAATACAACCTGCATGTCCAGATACATAACCTGAGCCACCAGCTCCACTAGAAGCACATGAGCTATTGCTCATGTATCCACCCCAGTAGCCACCTCCGGCCACCGCCTACTCCATCATTATCAGCTGTTCCGGAAGCATTTTGTCCTATTCCAAACGAATATCCAGTAGTTTGTGTTCCACTTTTTGCTTTTACTCCATTAGATCCTGAAATTCCTCCTCCTGCTCCTCCTTTATATGTCCATGAAGCTCCACCGCCTCCACCAGCAACCATTATTCTAGATGCTAAACTTTCAGAATTATTCCAATTTCCACCTACTAAACGTATATCTGTTGCACCTCCGCCAGCTCCTGATGTTTCATTATCAGAATGATCCCACGTTCCAAGTCCTCCACCATTCCAAGTTGCTGCTGAATCTTTACCTACAACTGCATCTGTTCCTTGTTGTCCAATGTAAACATAATACTTTTCACCTTTTTTTAAAAGAATTTCACCTTTAGCATATCCTCCCTTTCCTGGTGTTCCTCCTAATGAACCATTAATTCTAGATTTTCCTCCTCGTGCTCCCCAACATTCAAATTTATACGTACCTGTATATGGAACAGTAAATTCTTGATATCCTCCTGAATAACTATAATTGTTTTCTTCTAAAGCTTTTTCGCAAGTTATTGAATATACCATTGGTTCAGTAACATATGGATTTGTAACTGTTATTGTAATTACACTTCCTATGTTTATATTTTCATTACCTTTTATTGTTATTGTTGATTCTTTATCATATGCTATTGCATAAACCTTTAGTGATGTTATATTATCTAAAATGTCAACTGTGTAT
>CAKPER010000067.1 GCA_934149245.1 uncultured Bacilli bacterium
TTTATTTTAAGATAATTATCAGATAACTCAAGTTCACCACTATTTAAGAGTTCTTTTATATTGTAAAGAGAAAGTATATCAACATTATATTTTTTATTAAATTCTTTAACATTAATTCCTTCTAATTTTCTAAAGCCCAAAATTAAGCTATTTGATATTCTAATATCAATATCTTCATAATTACTACTTTCTTCATAACTACCAGAAAGATATTTTGACAAATTTTTGGTATTATTTATTCTAAAATTTTCAATAAAGCTAACAGCACCTAAACCAAAACCATAATAACTGCCATTATTCCAATAATTTAAATTATGTAGTGATTGATAACCAGCTTTAGCATAATTACTAATTTCATATTGGCAGTAACCAGCTTCCTTCAAACTTTTATTTATATAATTATACATATCGTATTCTAAATTACTGTTAATATATTCTCTTTTCCTAATCCCAAATAAAGTATGATCTTCTATAATTAAACTATAGCAAGAAATGTGTGGAATATCTAGTTTTAAAAATTCTTTTATATCTCTTTTTACTACTTCTATATCACCAGTAATACCATACATTAAATCTATTGATATATTATCTATTCCTATTTTTTTTATTTCCTTTATTAAATTAAAAATCTGTAATTTATTATGTTTCCTATTTAAGATTTTAATTATCTTATCATCAAATGATTCTACACCTAGACTAATTCTATTAACACCCATTTTTTTTAAAAGCTTTAATTTTGATAAGTCTAGACTTTCTACATTAGCTTCAATTGTAAACTCATATTGATAATCTTTCTTAAAGATATTAGTAATATTTAATAATTCTTTTAATTCATCATAATCTAGGCTAGTAGGAGTTCCCCCACCTATAAAAATAGTTTTAACAACTTCACCTTTATATCTAGAAATTATTTCCTTTCTTAACACATTTAAATAGTTCATAATATATTTTTTTTCATATAAGACTTTTGGAAAATCACAATAAGAACAAATATGATTACAGAAAGGAATATGAATATATATATACATTAAAATAATCCCTCTATATTATAATTTTCATCTATACTAATATTTTCATAGTTAGAGTGTCTACCAAGACCTGGCATAGTCATAATTTTTCCTAAGTATACTACAATAAACTCTGCTCCACTATAAACATTAATATCTGTAACAGTTATAACATGATTTTGAGGATGTCCTAATAATTTAGGATTATCTGATATAGAATATTGCGTTTTAGCAATACATACTGGTAATTTATCAAGTCCTAAACTTTCTATTTCTTCTATATGTTTTAAAGCATCACTTTCATAATTAACATCATTTGCTCTATATATTTCATGAGCTATTATAGCAATTTTATCTTTTATAGATAACTTATTATCATATAAATATTTAAAGTCACTTGCATTTTCACAAGTATTAATAACTTTATTAGCAAGTTCTATAGCTCCTTGTCCACCATTTGTATAAGAATTAGTTACTGCAAAAGATACCTCTCTATCTTCAACATATTTTTTTACTAATGATATTTCTTCATCTGTATCAGTATTAAATCGATTCAAAGTTACAACAACATTTGAAGTATATTTTAACATATTTTCAATATGAACACCAAGATTACATATTCCTTTTTCAAGAGAAATTAAATCTTTCTTTTTTATATTTTCCCTACTACAGCCACCATTATGTTTAAGTGCTTGAAGTGTTGCAACTATTACAATACAATTCGGTTTTAAATTTCCATATCTACACTTTATGTCTAGGAATTTTTCGGCTCCTAAATCACTACCAAAACCTGCTTCTGTTACTACATAATCACTAACATTTAAAGCTAGTTTTGTCGCTATAAGACTATTACAACCATGAGCAATATTAGCAAATGGACCACCATGGATAATAACTGGATTGTGTTCTAGCGTTTGAACTATATTAGGTTTAATTGCATCTTTTAATAAAGTAGCTAAAGCTCCCGTTAATTTTAAATCTTTAGCATATATAGCTTTGTTATCTTTAGAATATGCTACCAATATATTTCCTAATCTTCTTTTTAAATCAGCAAAACTATTACTTAAACAAAGAATACTCATAATTTCACTAGCTGCTGTTATATTAAAATACTCATTTCTTTTATTAGCTAAACTAATTTGTCTTAATGCTCTATCGTTCATATCAAGACATCTTCTGAAACAAATTCTATCTATATCAATATTAAGTTCATTTCCAAAATAAATATGATTATCAATAGCGGCACTAATTAGATTATTAGCACTAGTAATAGCATGCATATCACCTGTAAAGTGAAGATTTATATCTTCCATAGGAAGTATTTGCGAATATCCACCACCACAGGCTCCTCCTTTTATTCCAAATACTGGTCCTAAAGATGGTTCTCTTAAAGTAACAACAGCATTTTTACCACATTGACATAATCCATCAACAAGACCTATACTAACTGTTGTTTTACCTTCACCATAAATAGTAGGATTAATACTTGTTACTAAAATTAATTTACCTGATTTTTGGCTACTAACTTTATCAAAATCAATTTTAGCCATATATTTTCCATAATTAATTAAATTATTTTCTAAACCTATTTTTGAAGCTACTTCTTTAATATTACTTTTTGTAATGCTTCTAGCAATTTCTATATCACTCATATAAACACTCCCTTCAAATACAAAAAAAAGCAAATTTACATATATTTATTCATTTGCTTCATCATTTGATTAACTTGTTTTTGTGATGGCGTTCTTCCCATCTGCATCATCATTGCTCTAATCATTTTTTCATTTACTGGAGGATTGTCTTTGATATATTTTTTCATATATTTTCTAGCAACTAAAAAGCCTATTACTCCTCCAACAATAATGCCAATAACCAAATATAGAATATCTCTCCACAACATATTATACAACCTCCTATAGATTATTCTACTAAATAATATGTTATTTGTCTATTGTTTTACCAAACTATTTTTACTTTTAACGACTTTATTTAGCCAAAAGTAATCCTTATTTATAAAATCACATACAAAAATATTATCACTATAATTATTGATATTTTCAAAAAAACTAGGATAGTTAATATTTGATTTTATTTTAATACAATAACTAGTAACCATTAATTTACTATATTCTGCACTATTACTTATAAAATGAAAATTATTTTTATTATAGTAATGAATATCTAATTTATTGTTTACAAAAAGAAAATTATTCATAAAAAGTTTATTAAAATTAGTAATTATCTGTTCATATATGGAAGAAGATACTCTAACATTATATTTCTTAGATATATAAGCATCTTCTAGCATTTTATATAATTTATATGGATAATTATCATAAACACTACTAAAATAATCATTAATATTGTATACATAAAATATTCTCAACTTAATCACCAAAATAATTATATATGCTTATTTTAGAATATTTTGTCGAATTATAGCTTTTCTGATAATATATTGGTAATCATACTAGAATCATAACCTGACTTAAATAGATAATTATATATTTTATTTTTTAATTTATACTTATCTAATTTAGAATTAGCTTCTATTTGCTTATCAATTATTTTAGACATTTTATTATAAATTAAATCGCTTTCGAATAAATAATTGTATTTGTTAATTATTTCTTGATTTATATCATGCTGCTTTAATTCAAATATTATTTTATAGGGTCCCCAAGAGGTAAACTTTAATTTGTCATTTATATAACATTTAGTGAAATAATCATCATCTAAATTCTTAGTTGTAAGTAACTTTTTTATTATTAGATTTACCTCCTGCTCGCTAGCTCCTTTTTTCTTTAAATATTTTTTTATCTCATTAGTACTTCTTATTCTTATAGAAATATATTTTAGACAAGAGTAATACTTTTCATACATAGTAGTATCACTTAATATTTTCTTATATAGTTCTAGTGATATGCTATGAGTTAGTAATAAGTCGTTATCTAAAATTACATTATCATAAGTATCAAATACTTCCCCATTTTCAAATATGATACGATATTTATTTTTAGATAATTTAACATATTTTTCAATCTTCATATCTGTCAAATGTTACTCCTCCTATATAACCATTTCTAAGATCTTTAAGAATTGTTATATATACTTTCTCATAATCAATATCTTCATTTTTAATAGCTCCTATATTTTTTGCTATATGATCAAGAATTGGTACAATTTCATCAAAAGAATCATCTAGTTTATATCTAGCTTTAAATTGTTCAGGATAAAATTCTAACATTTTCTGGATTATATAAATGGCAACATCCTCCCTATTTAAAATTTCTTCTTTTATTGCAGTCATAGAAGCTAAATTTAAAGACATATTTTTTCCTTCTAATCTTGGCCATAATATACCTGGAGTATCTAGCAATTCTAAATCCTTATTAATTCTTATCCATTCTAAATTTTTGGTAATTCCTGGTTTGTTTCCTACATTAGTAGCTTTCTTTTTTACTAATCTATTTATTAGTGTGCTTTTACCAACATTAGGAACTCCTAAAATTAATATTCTAACTTTTCTTGGCTTTAGACCCTTCTCTTTTCTTTTAGCATTCATACTATTGGCAATTTCATTTGTAACTGATAAAATTTCATTTAGATTTCCATCATGAACTAAGTCTGTCAATATAACTTTATACCCTAATTTTTCATAATAGTCTTTCCATTTTTTTGTTTCAGATAAATCACATAAATCTTTCTTAGTCATTACTATAACTCTAGTTTTGTTTTTTATAATATCATCTATATCTTTATTTTTAGATGATAATGGTATTCTAGCATCTAATACTTCAAAAACTATATCAATTAAACCAATTTTTTCTTTTATTTCTCTTTTAGTCTTTGCCATATGACCTGGATACCAGTTGATACTCGTTGATGGTAAACTCTTTTTATCTTCATTCATTTTTTTATTTTTTCTCATTTCTCTTTTTTGATACATATCCATTATTTATCACTTCCATTCTCTATCATTCTT
>CAKPER010000068.1 GCA_934149245.1 uncultured Bacilli bacterium
CTACTATAAGTAAAATAAGCATAAACAATTACTAAAATAGAAAATATTAATATTAAAAGTTCTTGATATTTCTCTCTATTCTCCTCATTTTTATATAATTTTCTAAAGAATTAGAATACCAGCTTAGAATATTATGACTATATATAATCCAAATAAAATTTCTATCTTTATCTCTTTTAGTCTTTCAAACTCTTCAATATTCATATTATATAATATTATTTACTATTTTTTTTATTATCTTAACTAATAATATAACATCAAGTTAATCCGATTATTTATTATTACTTTCATATATTAAAGCTTCATACAATAAATCTACTATATAATCAGAATCTTCTAAATTATATTTTTTCTTTACTTCATCTATTACTTCATTACTGTATTCTAAATTAAGATAAGAAAAAATATCTTTCTTTTTGTTTTTTAAGCTTTTTAAATAATTATTAGTATATAAATTATCTATTATTAATAAATCCAGTCCTTCACTCCAATTTTTAAACTCTTCTATTATTCTATTATTACTATCTAGATATGTAAATTTATCTTTATCATAATTTATCATTCTAAGAATATCTTGGTTATAAATAAGATTTTCTTCTAATCTATAATCAAATCTATCTATAAGAGTTAAACCATCTAGTTTAAGAGCAGAAATTTGTGCAACTGGCCCTTTTTCTGGACTAATAGCAGTAGGAATAATTTCTACTATAATATATTTCTTGAGTTTTTCTATTTTATTTTTCATTTAATCACCACTTTTTCTAAAATTGCATACTAAATTTTCTTAATTTTATATTAGCATCTTTTAATAATTTTTCTGAATATTTATCTGGATATTCTTTTAAATAAATAATTTCTTTGATACCAGAATTAATTAACATTTTTGCACGAATTATACAAGGTTGCTTTGTAACATACAAAATACTGTTATTAATATCAACATGATTATTTAAAACATTAATAAGAGCATTTTGTTCAGCGTGAACTGCAAAACACAACTCTTGATTCTCGCCACTTTTTAAATTTAATTTTTTTCTCAAACAAGAAGATTCTGTACATGGTTTAATACCATTAGGAACACTATTAACTCCTTCTGAAATAATTTTATCATCCTTAATAATTATGGCTCCAACTTTCCCCTTAACACAATTTGCTTTAGCTGATATATTTATAGCGTAATTCATATAATATTCATCATCTTTTTTGCTCATTAAAAACTCCTTTTTTCCTAAATAATTCAATTAATTCTTATTAGCATAATTTCATATAGTATCTTGTTTTTGTCTCACTATCAATTTTAAAACCTAACTTTTTATATAAATTAAAAGCTTTAATATTATCTTTGTAAACCCACAAAAAGATATTTTTTTGATATTTTAAGATTATATTACTAATAACTTTAGTCCCTATTCCTTTATTTCTGTATTTATCTTCAATAAATATTTCATCTAGTAGAATACCATTTTTTATATTTTGTATTAAAATACTACCTATAATTTTCTCATTAACTATAATATTTTGATATTTATATATCCATTCATTTACACTACTAGTAATATAATTATTTATTTTAATTTTCTCACTTTTTGATAAATTAGTAGCATATTCTGTAATTGTTTGTAGCTTATAGTCCTTAATCCTATCGATATCTTTAGCAGTAGCTCTTACAAGTTTATAAGGAAATATTTCTTGACTAGTATATATAAAGTTAAAAAATTCGGAACAAGAAATATTATAATTTGGTCTATCATATTTATATATATGTATATTGTTATATAAATCATGTTTTACTTCATCCTGTCTACTTTTCCAAAATTTTTCTTTAACATCATTTAATAGTAAATTTAAATTAGAATATTCATGAATTCCTTTTTCATCATACCAGGAATGCTCAAACCAATATACTTTATTACAATCATAATAAACAAGAAAAGTATGAGATGGTAAACCATTAGCATCATCTATATAAATAAAATATGTTTTATTCTTTATCCCTTTTTCTTGAAATAGCATTCTTTCTAATTCTACTTGTTCCCAACAAACTCCAACTTTCTTTTCTAATAATTCCTTTGGAGATATTAAATAATAACTTTTACTAAATTTTTCTGATACATCTTTATCCTTAAATATGTTATGACCATCTTTATCTAAAAATCCATATTCAATAGTCTCCATTATCTTCATTATTTCATCAATATTAGACATAATACCACCAATCCCTTAATTTTTCTAAAATTTAGTGTTTTTTATAACAATCTGATATTCATCTTGATAAATTATATCATCATAACTAAATTCTTTTACTTCACAAAAAACGCAATTAATATCAATAAATTTTTTAATAATTGGTAAAGTTTTCTTTTTAAATTGCATATATCCTAATCTAGTAAAATATGAATAGCAGTTTAGATTTTGACTATAAATTGAAGGCCTTTTTAACCAATTAACATTATCATCACTAATAAAATCATTCCAAACTTTAACTGGTTCTTGATAATTATTCCAAATATATTTTTTTAAATATTCATATATTCCAATACCAACACAAGTTAATCTATAATATTTACTTTTCATTACATTACCTCTTGTTTAGAAACACATTTTATACATCCATATCTTCTAATATAAGTATTTTTTATCTTTTTAATTTTAGATTGTACAAATATATGTTTACAGTTTTTATACTCTTCATATTTTATCTGTTTACATAAGGCTATCTGTTCATGATACAAAGTAGCATTTTTTTCTGTTAATTTTAAATATTTTTTTAAATTTCATTTTCTTTAAGTTGTTGAATTTTATCTAATATTTTTTCTCTCTTAGTAACTAATTTTTGGTATTTTATTTTTTTATTCATCTCTAATTCTCCTTCTACGTGAGTAAGAATAAACTAAGTATATAACATTTCTTTATAACTTTCATTATTCTAAACATATCGTTAACAAATTAAATGTCATAAAATTTAACAATTAATTAATAAACAACAATATTTGTTTTGATGTGATAGAATAGTTTAGACAGAAAGTGGTGATGTTATATGACTATAGCACAAGCAAGAAAATTTTACGAACAAGATCAAAGAGAATATAATCTAGAAGAAAACAAGGAATTCTTAAGTTGGTTTAAAGACAAAATAAAAAATGATTATTATCCATTTATAGAGATTGAAGAATTACAAGAACTTATCAATAATATTACTTATTGGTATGAAATAAAATATCCTGAACGTGAATTTGAATTCGATGAGGGAATTAAAAATCTAGATTTCAAGAGTATAACACCATTGTCAAAAAGTATGAATATTTACCAGTTAATGTATAGGTTATCTGATGACCAATTATGTCTAATAAATGGTGAATACCGTTCAAACTGTGGGGGAATTAGAAACATCTATAATGGTGGTAGTAAAGTAGTCGATCAAAAGTCAGTATTATACATTGTAATAAAGCAAATAAATAATAATTATAATGCTAATGATATAAATAATAATCTTATAATATGTGCATATCCAAATGGAGAAGTTATAATTAATGATTCTTTAAAAAAATATGTTGATAAAGAAAGAATTAATCTAGATGAATTATTATCTTTATTTGAAGAAAAATATAGCCATAATTTAGATTTTTCTGTGTTAAAAGCAGATGTTGACGATCATAATTGTGATCTAGAATTAAGAAAGAGAATTCTACAATTAATAGCTTTAAAACTACTATATTCTCAAAATACCACTCCAGGTAGAGGATATAAACGAGCTAAAAAATTTATAGATGAATTTAATAAAGAGCTAAATTTAAATCTTAGTAGTGAAAAAATAGATAATATAATTAATACAAATATTGAGATAGAAAAATCAGATAGTGAAAAACTAACACCATTAAAGAAAAGCAGGAAATTAGTTAAATCATTACTGAAAAAAATAAGATAAATAAAATTATTACTTCGAGAAACCAGCATAGTTTCTTTTTTTTGAGTTAGCTAGTTCATCATCTATTTTTTACAATATATTAAACTTGAAATATCAATTAAATTACCATTAATAAAAAGAAAAAACTGCCTTTTATTTACTAACCTACTATTGTAAAATTTATAGTTTTTCTACAAAAATATTTTGTACAATAGCAATTTACAATACAAAAAAAGAAAAAAATTATTTACACTTCTCTTTAATTTGCGCTCTTTTCGTATAAATAATCTATTCCTATTATATAATTAATAATTTCATCTCTTGTCTTCTTAGTACTAGACATTAAAGAATCGATTATCAAGTTAAGATTATTAGTAAAATACGCCTTTAATACAACATCTTCGCTAATTAATTTTATAATTTTTTCTAACTCTTCTATATATAAATCATAATAATCTTAATATTTATCTTTTATAATTAATTGATTAATATATTCTGTTATTGCTTCATTCAAATAATGTTCTATCCAAATATCTTTTTCTTTATCTAAAATTATTATTCCACCAACATTTATATCATTTACAGTATCTTGATTATTAGAAATAATATGAATCATCTCATGATTTAACCATTTATATCTATCATCTTTTTTTATCTTTTCACTTAGAATAATGCAAAATGGATTATCCTTACTTATATTAGCATATAAATATTCTTGCTCTTTTCCTAAAACAACCTTAACTCTACTAAACAAGTTATCTATATTAGAAATTTCTATATTTTTACTCTTTAAAAATTTCTTTATATTAATTAAATTATTACCTATAACAACTTTCATTTCTTCATCAAAAGTCATAAAATTATCACTCCTCAATATAATATAAAGCTATTTTGATAACTAAAGTTCAAACCTTAATAAAATTTGATACCTAACATTTTTTAGACATTTAGTTTTAATTCTATTTTTTCATATCATCATAACTTATAAATCCAAATTTATCACTTT
>CAKPER010000069.1 GCA_934149245.1 uncultured Bacilli bacterium
GTATATTTTTCCATTGAATTATATTCATCACCATTTATTCTATAAATTCCGTTATATGGTACTTCAATATACATTTTCTCACTTTTCTTGTAAACATATAGTAAGGATTGTCCTCCTTCTTTAAAATCAAATTCTATTTTTATAATATTTTCTGCATTGACAGGATAATCTTGTATGCTTTCTTCTTTTGTAGTTCTTCCTTTTCCACTACCACTTAATACATAAATAATATCTTTGATTTCTTCGGTATCTTTAACTTCTTTTTTATTGTTATCTTTTTCAAAAAAGACACTTTCTATGTTTTCTTCTTTTGGAAGTGTAAGTGTATATTCTTTCTTACTACCACATCCTGTTAGCCCTAATACCAAAGCCCCACATACTAAAATAGTTAAAACTGTTTTTTTCATAAATCCCATCCTTTCAACAAATTACTATTTGTCTTTCAGTTCCTATTATATCATTTTATTTACTTAAAATATTAAAATGTTGGTTAATTTTACTAAAACCATGTTATACTAATTTTAGTTAGTAGTTATTACTACCTATAAATTGTTGCTTTTAATGGTTGTTTTACCAGAACCATAAGGGCTCCATTGAGAGAATTACTCACACTTTGTGTGAGTTTTATTTTTATAGAATATCCTATATCACTTGTTAATATGGGATTTTTTTCATATATAAAAGGAGGATTAATAAATGAAAATAACCGTAGAACATTTAAAATCTCTTTTAAGTATTAAAAAGAAAATTACTAAAACCAAAAATTAAAACTTATTATGAAATACATAGAGTCTAATGAAATAGAAAAAGTTAAAAATAATATAGATAAATATATTACTTTCTTAAACAAGTTCCATAATATCTTACCTATTACAATAGAAAAGGATAAATTAAATCTTAATGAATTAAAATATAATAACAATTTATTACGGATAATTCCTAATAAAAAGAATCATAAATTTATAAAGATAAATACACTTTATTGCTAATAATTAGCTAAAATATGGTAAAATTATATTAGGAATGGTGATCTATTTATGAGATATAAAACTATTTATGAACAAACCGAAGAATTTGTTTCAATATTAAAACAAAATAAGGATTTAATGACAATACTAGATTACATTTATGAATTAAATTTACCAAATTTTTATATTGCGGCAGGTTCTGTTTTTCAAACAATATGGAATTACTATGATAATAAACCTTTAAATTTTGGAATAAAAGATATTGATATTATCTATTATGATTCTAACAATCTATCTAAAGAAGTTGAAAAAGAACTTGAAGGCAAAATTATAGAACATTTTAAAGAATTAAATTACAAATTTGATGTTCACAATGAAGCTAGAATGCATTTGTGGAAAAAAGAAAAAGAAAATAAGAATATTAATCAGTATAAAAATTCAGAAGATGCAATAGATCAATGGATTGCAACTGTTCATTCAATTGGAATAACTAAAGAAAATGATAATATAAAAGTTTATGCACCATATGGGTTAAGTGATATTTTCAGTAGAACAATTAGACCAATTAAGCACAAAGCTAATTCTAAAGAATTATATGATAAAAAAGTTGCAAGTTGGCAAAAACGTTTTGAAAAATTAAATATAATTGAATAGTAAATATAAATTACGAACATAGAAATGTGTTCTTTTTTTATGTCTTGGTGGTGGAAAGGAGATAACTATTATTACCTACTTTTTTGAAATAGTAGTACCACAAGTTCTTGAATATTTTAAGGAAAATAAAGAAGAAATTCTTAATTATCTTATGTTAGAAGTTTTAAAAAAATAGAAGAACAATATTGGGAAATAAAAGGTTCATTACAAAATTCTAAAAAGAAAGCATTAACTGATAAAGTAATTATTGATGGAGAAATTTATCATATTTTATTAAATTTTCTAGACATGTATAGTGAAAAAATTCAAAATATGGTAACAAGTAAAGCAGTTGTTGAAAGTTTAAATGAATTCACTTGTGATTATAAAACATTAGAAAGAAAATATAAAAATAGTCTTATTGATATTAATTTTTTAGAAGATGAGAATGGTAAATTACACGAAGATAAAACTAATTTGATAAATTTTATTAATCATTTATTGTTAATATTAAAAGAATTTTTTAGAGAAAATTTATTATCTAATGATAAAAAGAAGAAAGAAAAGACGATAGATATTTTAAAAGGATGTTATGATAATGACTTATACAATTCTACAGATTTAAAAGAAATATCTAAAGATACCGCTAGTGAAACAGAAGTAAATATTTTTATAAATAAAGAATCATTAGAAAAAGACTACGATATTTTTTAAAAGTCGTAGTCTTTGATACATACTAAATTTTTGATAATTTAGAAACGCACTTGCAAATTGACATAGTCAGTTAGCGTGCGTGTTATACATATTTTTATATTAATAACATTTTCTTAGTAGGATAAAAGATGCTTTTATTAAATCGTATAGAGAATATACTGATAGATTAAATATGAATGACATTACAAAATTTAAAACAAACTGTTTTAATGAAGAAATTACAAATAATCCAAAATCAACATTTAAAGGATTATTTAAAAACGGAAAATCAAAATAATGAATCGTATTTAAAATAATTAACGTAATTGTAGCATATAAAATCAAAAGAATATCCTTTTGGATACTATCTAATAGTTTATCTAATTTTTTTCTCAAACTATCATCAGAATTTTTATCAGATTTTTTTAGTATATCATTAATAGATGTTGATATAAAACTAAAACTAGTAAAACACAAGCCCAATAATGTTAGTAAAATATTAATCAAGTTTTTAGAATCAGTTAAAAATACATCTTGATTATATGTTAAAGATGATATTAAAGCAACAATAATACATAGAATAAAAATTAAATATTTTTTCATATTACTTTTGCTCCTTAAACTTTTCGATTGTTTCTATTCTATTAAAACAATCTTTTATTATTTTTTGTTGTTCTAAAGTCAATATTTCTTTTTTTAATTCTTCATAAGTAATAGGAACATTAAGTTTAGTACTCTTTTGTTGACTGCTAATATTTTCTTTTTCTCCATTTGAATTAATTGTTCTTATTTTCCAAGTACCACCACCAGCAACTATATATTTAATAAATGAATCGATTCCTGTTCTGTTTGGTTTAAGGTTTCCCTCTTCATTACAAAAATTTAATGTTACTTTACTTGAACCAACATTTTTTTCAGCTTCTTTCAAAAAATTATTAGCATCATCTTCAGCATCAAACATATTTGGTGTTACCAATTTAAATTCTATATTATAAACTTTTGATTTTTCATGAAAGTAATTCCAAAAATTTTGCTCTTCGGTAATTGGATTTAATTCAATTCTTATATCTTTATCTTTTAAATTATTATTTATTATATTTTCTATAACTTTACTACAAGTATTATAGTTTTCAAAAACTTGAGTATTAGATTCTATTAAAAATTTTTGTGATTTCAATTCTATAAATATATTAACGTAAGGATAGTCATTATCATCTAACTCTATAATATTATTATCTTTAAGTTCTCTTTTACTGAATTGCTTTCTTCTAGCCAATTGACAATGTAATATATCATTATACTTATTCTTAAAAATCAAATAATATGTTCTACTTTGATATTTGGATTCTAATTTTTTATTATTTTCTATCATATCAAAAAATTCTCTAAAAATATAATTTTTAGAATTTGAATCATTTTGTAGTCCTATACTAAATATAGTTGCTTGATCTGGAAATAAAATATTACCTCTAAACCCATAAAATAAATTACCAATCATAACTAACACCCCATTCAATTACAAGAAATTTATTGGTATATATAGTAGCACAAAAATTAAAATTTGTCGATTATAACTGGTAAAAAATGGAATTTATAACAAAAATATAGATAAAAAAGTATTTATGATAGTGTAAAAATTAAAAATATGTGTTATAATTAATTTAACAAGTGAGGGATATTTTTTTGATAAAAGGTTTAAAACCTTATTATCATACGCTCCATTGACGAATTTGTTCGAACTATTCGAGCTTAAATATACAACTAATCCAATTTGGATTAGTTTTTTTGTATTTCGAACTCCCACTTGTCAACTTGGATGAGAAACAAAGATGTTATCACATATTTAGGATTATGGGAACAACTTAATAATGAAAACTTCAAAGGTCACGAATTTGAGACCTTTGAGAATCAAGCTGGTAAAAATATTTTTTATATGTCTCCTCAAAAATGGATTGAAGAAACTAATGCTGTTGGTATTATTTCTAAGTCTGGTAATAATGGTGGAACATATGCTAGAAGTGATATTGCTTTAGAATTTGCTAGTTGGTTAAGTCCAGAGTTCAAATTATATTTAATAAAAGAATTTGAAAGACTAAAAAGTAATGAAATGTACCAACAAAAAATTGAATGGCATGCTAATAGATTATTATCTAAATTAAATTATGTAGTACATACTGATGCAGTTAAAAATTATATAGTTCCTACATTAACAGAAGAACAAAAAAGATTTGTATATGCTGAATTAATAGAAATGAAAATACCACAAAATGAGAGACTTGTTAGATTAAATAATATTGCAAGAAATCAAATGGAATTATTAAAGAATAATAAATCATTTAATAATCTTGAATATATTGAAAATAAGGTAAATAATAAGCAAGAATTACCAATATAAAAAAGTGATAACTTTATGTTATCACCTTTATCTATGCCTTGGAGTATATTCTTCATCTATAGAATCTGAATTGTCATATTCACTAATGCTTGCTTCTAACATAGCTAGTAAATCTTCAC
>CAKPER010000070.1 GCA_934149245.1 uncultured Bacilli bacterium
TAGTAATTTATACTGTTTTTTGGTAAAATATAGCTTGGAGATGGTATAATGTTAAAAATTTTTAAGAAGTTATTTGATAATGAGTATAAAGAATTAGAAAGATTTAAAGGAATTGCTGATCAAATTGTCGCTTTAGATGATATGATTTCAGAACTTAGTGATAAAGAATTAAAAGAATACACTAAAATGTTTAGAGAAAGACTAGATAAAGGTGAGACTTTAGATGATATATTAGTTGAAGCTTTTGCTGTATGTCGTGAAGCTGCTTACAGAACCTTAGGAATGAAACCTTTTTATTGCCAAATACTAGGAGGCCTTGCTATTCATTATGGTAACATTGCCGAGATGAAAACTGGTGAAGGTAAAACTCTTACAGAAACAATGCCTGCCTATTTAAATGCTTTAACAGGAAAAGGCGTGCATATTGTAACTGTAAATGAGTTCTTATCAGCAAGAGACTCAGAATGGATGGGAAATGTATTTAGATTTTTAGGATTAACAGTAGGACTTAATTTAAGAGATTTATCTGCTGAAGATAAAAGAGCAGCATATGACTGTGATATTATGTATACTACTAATAATGAATTAGGATTTGATTATCTAAGAGATAATATGGTTGTAAAAAAAGAAAATAGAGTTCAGAGAAGACTTAACTTTTGTATCGTAGATGAAGTTGACTCTATATTAATAGATGAAGCCAGAACACCATTAATTATATCTGGTGGTGTTACTGTTACCAATAATTTATACAGAGATGCTGATTCCTTTGTAAAATCTTTAGAAGAAAATAAAGATTATATTATGGACGAAAAAACAAAAAGTATAAATTTAAGTGATGAAGGAACAGCTAAGGCCGAGGCAAAATTCAAATTAAAAAATTTATATGATATAGATAATACAGCACTAGTTCATCATATCCAACAATCTCTAAGAGCTAATTATTTTATGCACAGAGATGTTGATTATGTTGTTCAAGATGATGAGATTGTTATTGTTGATCAATTTACAGGAAGACTTATGAAAGGCAGAGCCTTTTCTGAAGGATTACATCAAGCAATAGAAGCTAAAGAAGGTGTAACAATAGAACAAGAAACTAAAACTTTAGCAACAATTACATTTCAAAATTTATTTAGAATGTATGATAAATTATCTGGTATGACAGGTACAGCCAAAACAGAAGAAGAAGAATTCAGAAATATTTATAATATGTACGTAATTAGTATTCCTACTAATAAACCAGTTATAAGAGAAGATGCTGTTGATTTATTATATCCAGGAAAAGAAGGTAAATATAGAGCTATAGTTAATGAAATTGAAAAAAGACACAAGTTAGGCCAACCAATACTAGTTGGCACTATAGCAATAGAAACCAGTGAGTTAATAAGTAAAATGCTTACTAAAAAGAAAATTCCTCACGAAGTATTAAATGCTAAGAATAACGCTCGTGAAGCAGAAATTATAGCAAAAGCAGGAGCCAAAGGTGCCGTAACAATTGCTACCAATATGGCTGGACGTGGAACTGATATAAAATTAGGCGAAGGAGTTAAAGAACTTGGTGGTTTATGCGTAATAGGAACCGAAAGACACGAATCTAGACGTATAGATAATCAGTTAAGAGGACGTTCTGGTCGTCAGGGAGATCCTGGTTTTACTCAATTTTATCTATCATTTGAAGATGATTTAATGGTAAGATTTGGTTCAGAAAAATATAAAGGAATGCTTGCAAATTTAGGTTTTACAGGCGATCAAGCTATCCAAAACAAAATGCTTGCCGGTTCCTTTGAAGCAGCTCAAAAGAAAGTAGAAGGAAATAACTTTGATATAAGAAAACAATTGCTTCAATATGATGATGTTATGAATAATCAAAGAGAAATTATTTATGCTAGAAGAAATGAAATATTAGATAATGATTCTATACATGAATCTACTTTAAATCTATTAAAAAATCATGTTAAAGATATAGTTGACGATCATTTAATAGAATCTAATAAACTTAGTGCAAATGATTATGATGAAATTCTAGAGACAGTAAATGAAAACTTATTAAAACAACACAGAATTGCTATATCTGAAATCAAAGGAAAAGAACCATCAGAAGTTACAGAACTAATTCAAGAGTTAGTTATTAAGGATTATGAAGAAAAATTAAAAGATATTCCAGAAGAAATTGTTGATGAATTTGAAAAAGCTATAACATTAAAAGTTATTGATAATTATTGGATGGAACATATCTCTATAATGGATCATCTAAGAGAAGGAATTGGTCTTAGAGGTTACGCTAATGAAGATCCACTACAAGCTTACACAATGGAAGGATATGATTTGTTTGATTTAATGCTAACCCGAATTAACAAAGATGTTTCTATGTATCTATTAAAAGCAGAAGTTAGACAAAATATTGAAAGAAAAGAGGCTGTCAAAAAGACAATTACTAATGATGGTAAGGAAACAAAAAAATTACAGGCTCATGTTAAGAAGATTGGAAGAAATGATCCATGTCCTTGCGGAAGCGGACGCAAGTATAAACAGTGCTGTGGTAAATAAGCTCGCAAAGCCTTATAAATAAAGGGCTTGCGAGCTTTTTGCTACTTACAATTTTTAGGTAATTTTGCATCAAAAAAGGCGCTTAGATAAGTTTTAGATAAGTTTTTTTTACTAAATCGACCTTAAAAAGAGGTGTGTATGGTATAATAAAAAAGGAAGTGATACCAATGGAAAAAGTATATTTAAATGTTCCTCAAAAGGAAGATTTGCATTATAGACAAGAATGGATGAATGATCCAAAAACAATGAATTATAATGTTGGGTTTGATATTAATCTAAAAGGTTATAATAAATTAACTGGAACTATATCAAAAACAGCTGAAGAAATGATTGAATGGTATAGCAAATGGATTAACAAAGAACCTGATAGATATTTTGCTTATATATATGTTGATGGAACAGAAGAACCTATTGGAGAAGTATATTATTATCCTGATGGTGATATTCATTCAATGGGAATATTAATCAGTAATAAGTATAGAGGAAATGGATACTCTTATTCAGCTTTAATAGAATTAGAAAAAATAGCATTTAAAAAAAATAGTATTAGTGAATTATCTGATATGGTACCTTTAGATAGAATAGGTGCAATAAAGACATTTAAAAAAGCTGGATTCATACATACTGATAAAGAGGTAATTGAAAAAGTATTTGATCAAGATAGTATTGTTAAACAATTATTAATAACTAAAGATATGTATTTTAATAATAGAGGAAGTGATAACAATGAATAAAATAAATTCTAAAAATTTATATACTGATAGATTGGAATTGAGGATTCCTACTATGAAGGAGCAACATAGATTATGGGAAATATTAATTAATGAAGATATCAATCAATATTATTTTCCTACCCCTGATAGAATATTTGATAAAAATAATTTATCTAAAGGTAACATAGAAGATTTAAAAAAAGCAAGACAAATATTTATGGAACAATTATCTGATTGGGAAAGACAAGAACCATTTTATGAAAAGAAGATAGAATCTATTCAAGCTGGTGGTGATAGTCAAAAGTATACTTGGAGTATTTTTCTTAAAGGTACCAATACAGTTATAGGTCAAATAACTTGCCAACCAAAAGATAATGAACCAGAAAATATAAGAGATGTTGGATGGTTTATAGATCCTGATTATCAAGGGCATGGCTATGGAACAGAGGCAGCCGTTGCAGTATTAGATTTTATGTTTAACGAGGTAGAAATAACTGAAATTAAAACAAGTGCAGCTGAAATAAATCCTGGCTCATGGAGCATTATGGAAAAACTTGGATTTGAATTTGTTGGAACAAAAAAATCATCTTATTTTAAAGATGATGAAATTTTGATATCTAAAGAATATCATGGAACTAAAGAATTATTCTTAAATAGAAACAATAATATTAAGAAAAAATAGATTTTTTTAGATAAGTTATTAGATAAGTTGTTGAATAATAACTTGCAATATTTCAATAAAAAATTATTAAATTAAAATAAAAAATACCAATTTAAAAGGAAAAAATTACTCGGTTGTTTTAATATTTTACCATGCGGCAGTGGTAAGAAGTATAAAATGTGCTGTGGAAAATAACTCGCAATCCCAACTAAATAAAGGAGAAACGCGAGTTTTTCTTTTGCTATAA
>CAKPER010000071.1 GCA_934149245.1 uncultured Bacilli bacterium
TATTAGAAAAATTGATAAATCTAATTTGGCTTATGTTGAACCTCACAAAGTAATTATCAATAATATAATGTTTCTTATTTTTAATTATTCTAATGATTTTTATATCAAAAACTTTGGTAATAAAATTAAAATCAATGAATTAAAAGAAGAAAATAATTCTTTATTTGCAGAACTTAACTATTTTAAAAATAAGTTTGTAAGAATTATTCAATTTATAAAAAACAGATTATTTAATAGAAAATATAGAGATAAATATCGCGAATTTTCAAGAGATTTATATGAGCATGGTGTTATTGAAGAAGATACAATTAAAGAATTAAATGAAACTTATAAATTCAGTAAAGAACACGATTTTAGCAAAGAAAAAGATGATTTTGAAAGATGATATGAACCCCGTTTCTATTTTGTCCAAGAAACGGGTTCATATCAAACCTCATTGTTATCTTTATTTGTTTTGTTTTAAATAATTTATTGCTGAAAGACTATGATCGAAAAATGGAATATTTAAATCACTACATTTTGCTTTGATTTTTGATAGTTCTTCAGTTACATCTATATATTTTGTATCACTACTAGTTGCACCAATTAAATAATTACTATTATCACCATCTAGATATTTAAATTGTTCTTCTGACATTTTTAATTGAGACAAGATTGCTTTATTTACAGCTAAACCACTTGATAATACACAATCAACATATCCATTTAAATCGTCAATTATTTCTAATGCTTCACTAGTTGGAATTATGTTATTTGGAAAAAGTGGTCTTATTACTAAAATAGTAGTCAATCCTTTTTCTTTTGCACGCTTTAAGAAATCAATTCTTTTACTTGGGGTTAGAATTAAATCGTTTCCCTCTGTAATATTAATAGATTCTTTTGCAGGAATAGAAACAGCCAAAAATAAATCATTATCTTTTTCTTTCATTTTCTTTTGTAAATTAACTAATTCATTTAATTCACTATCATTAAATACATTTCTAGTAATAGCAATAATATCTTTATTATAATTTGAGAATAATTCTTCACATAATTTAATACCTTCACTTGGTTTTAAAAAGTTTTCTTTATTATGTGAAACATAAATTACATCAAATTCTTTTCCTTTAAGACTATTAACAATATCCTTAATTGTAAGATGTTTATTTTCTTCATTTAAGCCAAATGTATAACAATGCTTACAATTATAAGGACATGGTCCATCAAACGAAACTATTTCTCTTTTCTTTAAAATATTATCCATACTTTACCTCCTTATTCTTTATTTTAAAAAAATATTTTATACTACAATTTTTCTTTTTTTAATTGCTTTGATACTTGTTTTATATCTGTTATATCTATATTAAAAAATCTTTTTATTTCTTCAGTAGCACTTTCGATACTATCTGAAGCATGAATTAGATTATCTGGATTATTGTTTGGATCTCCTAATGCCCTGATAGAATTAGGAAATTCTTCTATTGCTTTTTTAACATTACTTGGACCAATCAATTCTCTCATTTTTGCTATTGAATTTTCTCCACTTGCAATCATACCTATAACCTGTCCAGAAAGATTTTCAATCATTGTTCTATCAAATACATCACGTAGTATAGATTCATCAAGTAAATGTGAATAATGTTCATATATAAACTCAGGTGTTAGTGTTTTATGTTCCCAATATTCTATATTTAATCCAATTTCAGCAATTTTATTAAGAATAAAGTCCACTTTATTTCTTCTAATAGCACCAGGTCTAATCATTACAAAAGTGTATTCCATAACCTATATTCCCCCAAATAGTTATTTTAAAATTTTAATTCTCTATTGTCAAACATTGACTTTCCATATTTTCTATATATATCATCAGCAGTACATGATACTGTATCTTTCATTGAATAACCTAATTTACTTAATATGTTTTCCAAATCTTCTTCGGATTTGCCTTCTACTTCAACATATGTTGGTATTCCAGGCCAAGTATCTATATCTAATTCATATTCATCTAAAACATATGTAATTCTTTCTTTTTCTTGATAACTTTTATAGGAATATCCTAGTGCTTCAAGTAAGCCATTTGCTTCTTTAATACTTGGAACTTCAATTTCAGTTTCTAACATTTGTTGAATACCAGTTCCATTATCAGCCAAAATATGTTTAACTGCTATTGTAGTCTTGTCATTTGTTTGTCTAACTCTTATCCATTTTTTTGAATTATTATGAAATTTATTTATAAAGTCTACTAATTTGTCATTGTCTAAATAATCAAATAAGTTATTTTTTAAGCATAAACAAGATACATTATCACAACCAATAATTTCTTTTAATTCTTTTTTACTTTCTTCTGTTAAAAGATTATCTAGTTCAAAAAATAATAATTTTAATTTTTCTAATGCAGTTTCATATTTGATTTCACTTTCATTATCTTTTAATTGAGTTTTTATATCAATAAATCTACCATATATTGTAGGTAAGTCATAAGTATATAAAAATTGTTTAGTTTCTTTTTTTAAGGCTGCTCCCATTGATTTAATTTTATCTATAAACTCATTTTTATTAATATCTAATATTTTAACTTCTAATTCCATTTTCTTCATTATCTAATTCTCCTTCAAACTTATTTATTTTAATTCCTGCTTCTTTTAATAAAATCTCAGAATACTTATCAGGATATGCTTTTAAATATATAATCTTTTTAATTCCAGCATTTATAAGCATTTTGGCACATATTATACAAGGCTGTTTAGTTACATATAAAGTACTACCTTTAACATCCATTTTATTATTTAAAGCATCTATTAAAGAATTTTGCTCTGCATGAACAACAAAGCATAGTTCTTGATTCTCGCCACTTTTTAAATTTAACTTTTTTCTTATACAAGTTTCTTCAGTACATGGTGTAATTCCATTAGGAACACTATTAACACCTTCAGCAATAATTTCATTATCTTTTACTAAAATTGCACCAACTTTACCTTTAATACAATTAGCAATAGTTGATAATTTTAATGCATAATTCATATAATAACTATCAGTTTTAATTTTATTCATTTAAACCACCCATTCAAAAGACAATATCATGTATATAAACATTATATCTTTTTTTTACGGTTAATTATAGATCTTGAGAACAATTTATGGTATTATTATTTTAGTGATTTGTTGTTTATCAACTTTTACTATTAGGAGTTTCGAATAACCTTTGTTATCGCTCCATTTGAAATCAACTTACGGACTAATTAAAGTTCGTAAGTTTTTATTTTGACCGTAGTCAGACTTGGCAAGGCTTGTTCTACCAAATATAAATATAATGTTCTCTTTCTAGGAAGGGGGAATTTTTTTATGCTTGAATTTAAAACTACCCAAGAACTTAAACCTAATACTAAATTACTATAATTTATTAAAGACTTTGCTTATAAAACTAAAAAAGGGAAAGTTAAAATTCTTCTAAATACTAATTTACAGTTTATTGAACCAACTAAATATCTAATTACATACCCCGTTACTCTTACTATACTTAAATATAAAGTAAATAAAATCAGTAATAAGACTTTTTATATTAAAGAACATAAACAGAGGTATAACTTAAAGGAATTAGAAAGAATAATTCAAAGCGCAACTTTTGACACTAAATAGCAAATATAAATTAGAAATATTTAAAATTAGACTTCGTAAAATCCACTTTATTTGAGGAAACTAATGAGAAATATTAAAAAAAGTTAGATTATGAAGAAGATAATGGATATTTTATCTTTAAAAATAATTTAAGTTTTGCTTATTTATTTGATAGTTTAAATAGAAAAACGCAAAAAGAATTAATAAATAGATTAATGTCTTCGATTGAAATAACTAGAGATGATAACTACAATATTGAGATTAAAAATATCAAATTTACTGAGGAATTTATCTCAAAAAGCACAAAAGACTATATTGATTATTTAAATGAATATGTTTTTGTATAAATAATCTTCAAAAAAAGATGAAAAAATTATCAAATAATTTAATCATCTTTTTCTATTTTTCACAAAGTGGGAGTAAAAGTCGTGTCTAGCCAGCACTGAATTTATACTCCCACATAAATTCTAGTATGGGAATTCCCATACCCTTTATTATCAGAAATTAAAATCTAAATATACATAATTATTCATATC
>CAKPER010000072.1 GCA_934149245.1 uncultured Bacilli bacterium
AAAAGTTATAAAAACTCACAACATCCCTCCTATTCCATCCTATAACAAGACTATCATAAAAAAGAAAAAAAGTAAATGATAATCAATAAAATAGATTTAAAACTCTATATTCACCTATTTACTTTCACTCTCTATATTTTCAACAGCTTTTTTCGATATTTCAAAGGATTTTGCATACTGTCCTTTATAAAATAAAGATGTAGCCTTTTCTAATTCCTGTTCTATATTAGGCGATAAACTTCTATACCTATTTCCATACACAATCATATTTTCACTCATCATTGATTCCTTTATCATATCATTAGTTTTATTGTATATTTTAAACACCAAATCTCTAGCCGTATCTACTCTAATATTCAAAATTTTTATGACAATTGGTTTTTTTTCCAATTCCTTTGCTATTTCCCTTATAGCATCTTGAGCTTCTTTTAATTCAACATAGTAACTACTAGGTATAACTGGTAATTTATAATCCTTTAATTTATATTTTGATTTTTTTAATAAATCTTGGATAGTTCCCAACTGTTCCTTAGCTCTATATTCATCATCTTTCATACTAGTTATTGAACGAAGTTGATAATCCAAATCATCTTGCAATCTAGACAACTTTATAGTTAAAGAATCTAACTCATCATTTAATTTAGAATAAGCAAAAGTCTTAGTTTTTCCATGATCTAATAAAGTTTTAAAATTTTCATTTATAAGCTCCAAATTTTTATTCAAAGTACTAAATCTATTCATTTCCTCTTCAGTCAAATCATAAGTAACTTTTATATCATCTATCTGAACATAAATATCATAAACTACTTTATTAACCTTTTCTATCTTATACCTAAATTTTTTACAGCCCTCTCTATAAGAATCTTTACTTTCCTTCTCCTTATCAAAATCACCAAATAAATTATTAAAATAATCTAACATTGTCTTTAATTCTATATTTGCTTCATTTATATTAACTTCCAAATTCTTTACCTTATCCATTATACTAGTACTCTTATTACTTATTTCCTCTAAATTATAATCAACCTGCAAATAGTCTAGTGGATATCCATCTCTTATCATTCTAGCATATTGCGTCTTAGCTTCCTCTATTTTAGCTGGTATCAACACATTAGCCATTATAATTATATTAGGAATATTATCCAAAATATTTTTCAAATTTGTTATCTCTTCATCTATTACTACTACTATTTTCTCAACTTCAACATAATCATTTTGATCCATAGCATTTTCAAATAATTGAAATTTTTCATCAACCTTAGTAAATTCATTTTTAATAACATCTTCTACCTCAGTATAATCTTTTGTACAACGATTAAATTTAGCCTGTAATTCCCTATATCTAATTTTTAATTTCGTTATCAACGATCTATTTCTCTCTTCACTACCAGTGATTAGCTGAATTTCCCCTATTAACTTATCACTTCTTCTCTTTAGTCTATCTATCTCAAGCTCAATATCTGTCATTTTTCTAATAGCAGCCTCATATTCTCTTCTATCTATCATAAAATCTACTTCACTAAGTGAATCCGTTATCTTAGGTATCATCTCATCTTTTATATAATTAAATGATTTATCCCAATTATTAAGCTTATGTTGTAAATTATCAGTTTTAACTAAATCTTTAACTTTAGTCATTTCAGATAATATCTTTACATTTAATAGTTGATTTTTTTGTACTTCTAACTCATTTACTTTATTTTTATAACGTTTTTTTGCTTTTCTTTTAGTTATAAAAAATGTTAGCAAAATAAAAATAACTGCTAAAAGAAAAGTTGTAAAAACCATTAAAAGTATATTATCCATAACTCACCACCCTACAATTAAGATATATAATTATTTTAACATACTTTTCTATATTTGAAAAATTTTTTTAACTACTTTACATAAAAAGAATAATTTTCCCCCAAAATATTTCTCTTACAAAAAAAATATCAAGCATAAAAAAATCACACCCAAATTTAGATGCGATTATAAAATAATTATTAATTAGATTTTTTACTATCAGCTTTTTTTCTCAATTCTGTATTAAGAATTTTCTTTCTTATTCTAATATTTTCTGGAGTTACCTCTACCAATTCATCTGAATTTATATATTCTAATGCTGTTTCTAATGTCATTGGTCTAGGTCTTTTTAAAACTACAGTATGATCTGAACCTGCTGCTCTAGTATTAGTTAACTGTTTACCCTTTACAACATTTACTGCCAAATCATTATCACGATTACATTCTCCAACAACCATTCCTTCATATACATCAGTACCTGGTTCAATAAACATAGTACCACGATCTTCCAAATTACCAATAGCATATGCTGTTGACTTTCCATTTTCCATTGAAACTAATACACCAAGTTTTCTTTCCCCAACATTTACATTTGGTGATTTTTCATAATCTTTAAATGTATGATTAATAATACCATATCCCTTAGTCATTGTCATAAAATCTGTCATAAACCCTATTAATCCACGAGACGGAATAGTATAATTTAATCTTGTTAAATTATTAACCGTACTCATATTTTCCATAACAGCATTTCTAAGTCCTAAAGCTTCTATAACATTTCCCATACTCTCTTCAGGCACTTCAATTTGTACCTCTTCAAATGGTTCACATTTTACACCATCTATTTCTTTCATAATTACTTCAGGTCTTGATACTTGCAATTCAAATCCTTCTCTTCTCATTGTTTCAATCAAAATAGATAAATGCAATTCTCCTCTTCCTGAAACAACCCAAGATTCATTACCAGATTGCTCTACCTTTAAACTAACATCTTTTTGTGTTTCTCTAAATAATCTTTCATTAATCTTACTTGCAGTTATAAATTTACCTTCTTTTCCAGCAAAAGGACTATTATTAGTCATAAAAGTCATTTTTAATGTTGGCTCATCTATTCTTAAAATTGGTAATGCTTCCCTAGATGAACTATCACAAACTGTCTCACCAACTGATATATCAGCAAGTCCTGCAATAGCAACAATATCACCAGCATGAGCTTCTTTTACCTCAATTCTTTTCAAGCCATGAAAACCAAATAACTTCTGAATTCTAAATTGCTTTACACTACCATCTAATCTAACACAATTTACCATCTCATTCTCATGAATACTTCCTGATTTAATTCTACCTATTCCAATTCTTCCTACAAAATCATTATAATCTAATAAAGCAGGTTGAAATTGTAATTTTCCATTAACATCTACATCAGGTTCTGGAATTTCTGAGACTATCAAATCAAACAACGGAGTATAATCATCTGTTTGAGTAGCTATATCAGGATCTAGACTACAAGTTCCATTTAAAGCTGATACATAAGCTGTCTTAAACTCTAATTGTGAATCATCTGCTCCAAGCTCAATAAATAAATCTAATACTTCATCTACAACCTCATTTACTCTTGCTGTTGGTTTATCAACTTTATTTATTACAACTATTGGTTTTACTCCTGAATCTAGTGCTTTCTTTAAAACAAATCTTGTCTGTGGCATACATCCCTCATATGCATCTACTACTAATAATACTCCATCAACCATATTCATAATTCTCTCTACTTCGCCACCAAAATCAGCATGACCTGGAGTATCTAAGATATTTATTTTATAGTCTTTATATGTAACTGCTGTTGTCTTAGCTAATATTGTTATTCCTCTTTCTCTTTCCAATGCATTTGAATCCATTGCTCTTTCTTCTACGTTTTCATTTTCTCTAAATGTTCCACTTTTTCTTAATAATTGATCTACTAATGTAGTCTTACCATGGTCTACATGGGCTATTATAGCTATGTTTCTAATATTCATATATTTACACCTCTTTTTTCATACCGACCTATTATATCATAAAATTTAACGTTTTGTATGCTTTTTTTACAATTTAACAAAAAAAGATTATATCAT
>CAKPER010000073.1 GCA_934149245.1 uncultured Bacilli bacterium
CTTCTTTTATACTACTATCTTTGCAATAATTTTTTCTATCTACATCAGGAGTAAAAGACAAAATATTAAACTCTGCCTTGTTGTATATTTCTTTTAAAGTATCTATAGTTGCTAATAAAATTCCTGCATCACCTTTATTATACCAAGTATACGCATTCGTAATAGTTATCACTTTTTTACTTTCCATAATCTGTACCTTTCAATGCAATTATTAATTTATAATATTTATTTTCCAATTTAATTGTCTCTTTTTTTATATTAAAATTACTTTTAGTAATATCAGCTGTCGTATCATATCTTTTAAACTTACTATAATCATCTAAAATAATACTTGCCCATTCTTTAGCACTTTTATCTAAAGAAATAAATCTAGTTGTATCTAATATTTTTGTTTCTTTTGTCATATTACTTGATAATTCACATAATAATCCAGTTGCTTGAGCTTCAACACCAACAACAGGTAAGCCTTCATATAATGAAGAAAGTACAAAAATATCAATTGCTTGATAAAGTTTATCAGCATCATCTATCTGCCCCAAAAATATAACAAATTTTTCTAATCCTAAACTTTCAACTTTTGATTTAATTTCTTCCATTAATGGGCCTTGTCCAGCTAATAATAAAATAGAATTACTATTTTGTTTATGAATTTCATTAAATATATCTATTAAAAATCTATGATTTTTTTGTTCAACAAACCTTCCAACATGTCCAATAACCAATGTATCATCAGATATATTTAACTTTTTCCTTTTTTCACTTCTAATTTTTTCATCATATTTAAACTTATCTAAATCAATTGCATTATTTAAAAGATAAACATTCCCCTTATCATATTCCTTATTTCCAAATAACCATCTTCCCGCAAGTTCTGAACAACACATATAATCTGTTGCAAACTCTTTGCTAAATGGTCTTAACGCTTGTTTTAATAAGTTCTTCTTTTTTTCTTTCTTATTTGTTGTACTATGACTATGAGCAATTCTAACTGGTACACCAGCACACTTTGCAGCAAATAAACTAAAGATAGATAAAGTATTGATATGAGAATGAACTATTTTATAGTTTCCATCTTTTAATATTTTTTTTAATTTATTATGATACTTAAAAAGTTTTTGATATGGTGGTATTAATATAACCCTACCACCCAATTTTTCTATTTCTTCATATGGAATATTTGTAGAATCTTCATCACATATAAAATCAAACTGAATTTTAGTTCTATCAATATGCCTATAGTAATTCATAACAACTGATTCGACTCCTCCACCAATCCATTTTCCCATTATTTGTGCAACCCTAATTGGCTCATTATTTCTCATAAAACCACTACTCCACTTCTTTTACATTTACTGTTTTACAATAAATATAAATAACATTATACTATTTAATAAACGTTCTCAAAAATGTAAGTTATTATCTATATAGTTTTTTATAAATTTTTCAATCACCATCCTGGTAGTATAAATATTTTTCTACATCACAACTTTATTTTTTTATTTTTCAATAACTTTCTATTTTTATTATACTAGACTATTTTAGAGATTGCTTTTAGGCAGAAATATCACTATATATATCAAAAAATGACATATTCATCTATGATTATTTTAAACACAAAATCATAGAAAAAAGGAACATGCCATTTCCAAAGTAATAACATTTTTACACAACTTTAATAAGATCAATTATTTTTATATTTAACTCAATTTACTCCTTATTTTGCATCATTATCACATCTAAAAATAACATTTATTGTTTTTAATAATATTTGCACATCTAATTTTAAACATAAATTATTAGAATAATATTTTTCCATCTTTAATCTTTGCTCAAACGTCCCCCTCGATCTAAGACTAACCTGCCAAAAACCAGTTAATCCAGGCTTAGTTTTTATTATATCATTATAATAATTTTTCATATCTTCCTTTTCTCTAGGAAGGTATGGTCTATTTCCTACTAAAGTCATATCTCCTAAAAACACATTAATCATTTGTGGTAATTCATCTATAGATGTTTTTCTTAAAACAGAACCTATCCTTGTTATTCTAGGATCATTATTCAACTTTTTCATTTTTTTATATTCCTCAGCTAACTCTTTATTATTCTTTAATAATACCTCTAACTCTTTATCTGCATTTGGAATCATACTTCTAAATTTATATAATTTAAATATCTTCCCATTCTTACCTATTCTATTTTGAGAATAAAAAATAGAATTAAAATCTCCTGAACAAATTGATATTATTTTTATAACAATTGCTATTGGAATCAATAATAAAATTCCAACTAAGCCACTTACAATATCAAAACTTCTCTTAACTATATTATAAATTAATTTTTTAGCTTTAACATTTGAAACTTTTATTGATTTTTCCTTACTATCTTTATCATTTAATACTAAATCGGCCGTATTATTTAATTCTGTAATCATTTATTTTTACTCCTTCTAAACAAATTAAACATATTACTTTTTAACTTTAACCGCAATCAAACTTCCTGTAAATAAAATACCAAATACTCCCATTAAAATTAACCATTTATTTTTATAATTATTATTAGCAGTAAATTTACTTTGATCTATCTCTAATGGTTCTTCATAATTAACATTAATTATATAACTCTGCAAAACACTTCCCTTACTAACATCTATAGTTATCTTATTATCTTTACCACTAATTAATTTTTGACTAGATATATTAATACTAGTTTTATTATCTTTAGCAACTGGTTCCAAATCTAATTCTTTTATTTCATCATTAACCAAAACATTATACTCATACACACCACTTTCTAAGTTAATTTTAACAAGTTTGGAATCAATTCTTTCTAGCAAATCTTTATCACTACTAGCACTATCACTAACATCTTCCTCTACTTTAACATTAATAATAGGACCATCTAAATCTATAGAATTTCCATCTACAGTAATAGCCTTAGCACTTACCAAACTAACCTTACCAGAAAAACTATTTATATCATTACTAACATTAATATTTATAGTACCAATATCTACTTCACCACTAATAGGTTTGGAATAACTAATGCTATGTTTTATTCCATTATTATCATCAATACCACTACTTGAATTAAAACTTCCCTTTATATCCTTATTAGAATAAACTAAATTAAATTCAATTTTTGATATCTTACTTGTAAAATTTTCTTTTAAAGTAAGAGAAATATTTCCTCCCCTTACTAAAGATACTTCACTTTTATCTACACTTAAAGCATCCACTTTTCTAATAGATATAGTCATTAAAAAAACTACTATTATATACCTAAATATCTTTTTCATATTATTCCTACCTTATATAAAGATTATATAATTATATTTTATATAAGTCAATCATTTTAACGATAAATTACACCTACAATAATATATACAATTAATAAATTTATGGTACAAATACCTAAAAGAAAATAAAATAAGTATTATCAAGCCAATAAAAAAGGCAACACTATTTATCGTTTCTATTATATATAATTACCATAACAAAAATTTTAAAAAGCCCTATATTTATACAACTTTTTATTCCTAATAACTAAGTAATAACATATCTATTATTAATTAAGTATATCCATCTTTCTTCCACCACCCAATCTAAAATTTTTAAATTGATTAGAAACTTCTACACTAAAAAAACCGACAATTCCCCTCAAAAAAGAAACTAGTTCTATGAACTAATTTCTCAGAGTGTTGACAAAGTTCAATACTCTTTTCTTTTTTTCTAAAGTATTGTATAATTACTTTGTAAGGTTGCTT
>CAKPER010000074.1 GCA_934149245.1 uncultured Bacilli bacterium
TTCGGTTAGAGATAGTATCTATAATTAATATCTAAAAGAAAAATATGGAAGCAATTACACAATTACTTTTATTATTAGGAAGGGCTATGTAGTAGATAGATATGATTTAATATTTATAATTTTTTTTTTATAGAAGAATTATAAGATACTGATATTATAAAATTAATAATACAATAATTAGTATTTTATATCTATTTTAATCAAATATAGATTGCCTTTCTAATGATTAAGTAAAAAAATTTAATCAGAAATTTTAATGTAAAATAAAGACTTTTTTTTTATTTTTTGGTAAAATATTAATCATAAATGAGGGTAACTAGAAAATAAATTTACAATAAAAAATTAGTATGAATTTGTTAAATAAGGAAGAAATAATTTCTAAAATAAAAGTTGTGGTGATATAATGAAACAAGAAAAAACAAATGTAATGAGAATATTAGATCAAAAGAAAATTAAGTATCAAGAATACTTCTATGGCAATACCTCTGCAATAAGTGGAGTAGATGTTGCTAAAGTATTAAATGAAGATGAAAGAAAAGTTTTTAAAACATTAGTAACCGTAGCAAAATCAAAGAAAAATTATGTTTTTATGATTCCTGTTAAAGAAGAATTAGACTTTAAAAAATGTGCAAAAAGTGTAGGGGAAAAAAGTATTGAAATGATTCCTCAAAAAGAATTATTCCCTTTAACTGGATATATTCATGGAGGATGTTCACCAATTGGATTAAAGAAACCTTTTCTAGTTACTATTGATTCATCAGCTAAAAACTTTTCTTCTTTGATTTTTAGTGGCGGAAAAATTGGCTATCAAGTAGAGGTTGATTTAAAAGATTTAGCAAAAGTAATTCATTATCAATTTGCAGAAGTAACAAAAGATAGGAAAGAGACAAAATGAATAGAGATATTCCAAAATTATTAGATTCATTAGCTAAAACAAAATTTAGAGGTTCATTTCATTTAAATACTAAAATGATTTTGTATACAAAAGAAAAAGGTATCGATAAAATTAGAAAAGATGCTTATGAATTAATTAGTAAGAGACTTGCACCTAAAAATCCTAAAAATGATGGTAAACAAACTCCTATGCGACAAGTTCACCCAGTATTCATTGCCCAGCACGCAACAGGATGTTGTTGTAGAGATTGCTTGGAAAGAATTCATCATATCCCAAAAGGAAAAGAATTATCAAAAGAGGAAATTGATTATATTGTAGAAGTTATTATCTTTTGGATAGAAAGAGAATTAGAAAAGTAAAATACTGAACAGTATTTTTAGAATATGATAAAAAATTAAGTACGTTAGGAGTAATAGATGATGAAGATGTATGATAAAATAAACGGATATAGAAAAGAATATGTTTATGAACAATATACAAGAATCGTAAATGATTTTAAAGATTATGATAGAATATCAAAAGTAAAAATGTTAGATGCCATATATAAAGTTTATGATAAGGAAGAAAATATTATTGATATTTGTACAACAAGAGAATTAAAATATTTAAAAATGGTATTAGAAAATAAGTTAACTTTAGATGATTTATTAAAGAATCCTGAAAAACTAGAAATAAAGTATTTAGATGATAAATATAATTGGGAAAGACAAACTTTATGTCAAAAATTCTTACTTGAATATGATTATTATAAAGAAAGTCATATCCCAGAAGAAATGATAGATAAAGTTAAGAGTGCCTTAAAGAAAGTAAGTTGGACAGAAAAAAAGAAAATTGATGAATTAAATGAATTATTAGTAAGTTATTGTAAAATACAAGGTTCAGTTTTATTAATTACAGTGTGTCAAATTGCATCGAAAGTAACAAATATAGAGCCTAAAGTGATATGGAATCATATGCTAAATAATAAATTATTTCGTTATTATGTATTTATTGAAAGTAAAAATATTGCTGGCTTAGGAGAAGATATACCTGTTGCAATTTATCAAGATTATTATGAAATAGATGAAGAGTTAGAAGAACAAAGAAAGAAACAAGGAATCGCAGGAAGTTGTAAAATAGATTTAAAAAAATATAAGACTTTATTTTATAATGATTTTGATATTCATAATCCAAAAATCAAAAAATTTCTAAATGAATTAAAAAAATTACCATTCTTTTGGAACTCAGCAATTAAAATAATTAAAGAATATGCTATGTTGAATATAAATAGAGATTCTCTAAAAAAATCCATTAAGAGTGTTCCTGCGTTAGAGTATGTTGATTTAACTAAATTTTTTAAAGTATTAGATGATGCTATGGATGAAATGCCATCTGGTGCATTAAATGGTTTTACGCCAAATGAAGCAAAAAAAATAAAAATGAGAGAAATAAATCGTAAAATTAATCAAGATAAAAAATATGTCAGACAACAAAATGCTTGTCTTTCTAAAAAAGAAGCAAAACTATTTTATAAAATATACTTTGGATTATTAGAATTTACCAATAAAAAGTACAAAATAAATCCTCACATCAAGATTTATCATCATAATGGAATTAATCCATATGAAATAAAAAATATTGTAGATAAGTATTGGGAAAATAAAGAAGTAATTACAGAAGAGTTTTGTTTGGCTAATCCTTATAAATTTAATAAAGAAGAATTAATGATAGCAAAGGAATTTGAAAAAGGAATTAGAAGTATATTTATTATTTCTAAATATGAAGTAGAATATACAGCTTTTATGGAAAAAGATAGAATATATATGGTAAAAGGTTTAAATGATAATATAGATAATATTATTTCTTATAAAGAATTACCTTATGTAGTGATTACTTCAGTTATTCCATTTAAAAAAGTTTTAGTATATGATGGAATGTTATTAGAACTAGGAATTAAGATAGGAAATAATTTTTATGAATTAATAGATAAAGAATATGATTCTATGATAAAGTATTATCATTTATAGCAAATTTTAGAGATAAAAATGGAGTAATAAGTTTTGAAAATATAATGAGTATCATAAAAATTGAGAACTTGATAGGATTAAATGCATAATATTGTGTAAAAAAGTAAATCAATAGATGATAAAGTATTATTATAGTGAGTGTTGATTGCTACATTTTTTTCTATTATTTTCTTTTATTCGGATTTCTATAATATTCCAAGTAAAATGGGTTGAATAAAAAACGTTAATTCTAATGAATAGTTAGATATAATTTTTACTTACGTAGTTGATATTTTATCAGCTTTAATAGGAGTTTATGTAGTAATATGCTTTGTAAAAAATAAGAAAATGGAATGAAAGATAATTATTTTGAGATAATGGAAGTCTTCATGTTATTATATGATTAATAATTATATTACATTTTTTAGCAACAGTAATATTATTTTGATTAAAAAATAAAAAGTTAGGAGGAATGTTAATTGAATAAAATAACACCGATGATTTTTGATGTAAAGGAGTTAGAAGAAAATGCCAAAAATGGTGATGGCTTATCCTGTTATATATTAGGTAGAAGTTATGACAGTGGTGAAAATGGTCTTGAGCAAAATTTTGAAAAAGCTTTATATTGGTACAACCAAGGGAAAAATTTAGAAGATCCTAGATGTATTTATGGCGTAGGTGCTTGTTACTATTTTGGTGATGG
>CAKPER010000075.1 GCA_934149245.1 uncultured Bacilli bacterium
TGTCATAATGTTGGATTAACATATGTTTCTTGCTCACCATTTAGAGTACCTATTGCTAGACTTGCTGCTGCTCAAGCCGCAATCAAATCTGGGGATAGAAAGTAATTTACTTAAAATACTGTAAATCCAATGATTATATAAAAAACTAAGAAAATGAATGTTTAAACATTCTTACTTTCAATTCTAAATTGAAGTAAAAATATTATTTTAAAGATTGAAATAGATACTTTTATCGCATATTTCAATCTTTTTTTGATTGAAATTAAATAATATGCGACAAGAATTAGGAGGTAAGAAAAATACGATTGTTGTATGTAAAACCTGAATTAAGGGATTTATCTCAAGGATCTAGAATAGCTTTTGTAAGAGAATTAAGACATTTATCACAAGTCAAAAATATTAATAAGCCAGAGATTAAATTATTAATTAACTCATTACAAGAATGGAAAAAGAAAAAAATAAAAAGAGAAAAGCACGAAATATCTTATGAGGAATATTTAAACTGGAAATTAAATTATGAAATTAAAGGAGAAGATAGATTATGAGTGATAAATTAATTAAAGTTAATCTAAGCAAGATAGATAATTTTAAAGAACATCCATTTTTAGTAAATAATGATAGTTCGTTAATGGAGTTGGTTAAAAGTATTAAAGAAAATGGATTATTGAATCTTATGGTGGTAAGAGAACAAGAAAATGGAAGATATGAATTAATATCTGGTCATAGAAGAAAGAAAGCTTTAGAAATTTTAGGAATACAAGAAATAGAAGTTGTATTAAAGGAACTCAATGATGATGAAGCTACAATATTTATGGTAGATTCTAATATATATAGAGAAAGAGTTTTACCGAGTGAAAAAGTATTTGCTTATAAAATGAAAATGGATGCTATAAAACATCAAGAAAAATCTTTGGGTACTAAGTACCCAAAGTTAAGAAGTTTCGAAGTTATGGCACAAAATAATTCAGATGGAGAAAAAACGATAAGAAACTATATAAGATTAACTTATTTAATACCTGAATTATTAAAACTTGTTGATGAAACAGTTTTAAAAACAAATAAAAACGGTCTTACTATGGGAATAAAGCCAGCTGTAGAGTTATCTTATTTAGGGTTTGCAGAACAAAAATTGGTATTAGGAGTTATTGAGTATTGTTTGGTAACACCAAGTCATGCTCAAGCAATTAAAATTAAAAAGATTGCAAAAGATAAAAAAATTGATTTTGACATATTAGAAGGAATATTAAATGAAAAGAAGGGGAATCAAAATGATAAAATATCCTTCAATAAAGAAAAGATAGAGAATGTTTTGCCACCTGAAATAAAGCAAAGAGATAAAAGATATGTGGAACAATATATAATAAATGCAATTATGAAATATAATAAATTAAATAAAAATGAAGAAGAAAATATAATTGTTCAAGATTTAATTTTTTAAGTTTAACTTATAAGTTGAACTTTTTCTTTGCATATTTATTCAAACTTAGACTTTTAGTATCAGATAAATAAAAAAACAAAAAAAGATATATTTAATAATTGCTTTTTAATCTTTTTTGAATAATTTGGCTTTTTCGTTTCGTTTCATTTGTTAAATCTTCTAATGTGAATTCAAGCAATTGTGAAAGATATAGTATTTCTACTAATAATTTTTTTACAGTTTCTTTTTCAAGCTTTTGGACTAAATCATTTCCTAATTTATAAAGTGTCAGAAATGTTTCTATAATATCCTTGTTACTTGTTGCAGAAAAATTTTCCCTTAAAGATACATTTGTAATGTTACAAAAATATAATATCATAAATAAACAGTCAATATATTCTTCTAATATACGATTTTTTTTACCAGTTTGATTTATTGACCAAAATTTAAAACATCTTGTTTCGTTAGCTAGTTCTCCAAATTCTACCAATAATTCAAGTTTATATTTTTTTATAATTTCAGGAGATTTGATATCAAATTGTAATGAAAATAAATCGTCTAAATATTTTGTTTCTTTATATATTTTTTCTATGTTTAGCATAAATGTCACTTCTTTCTTAAAATCTATAAATTGATTATAAGTATTGTTAATTAATCGGATTATATAATGTATTTTATCATTAAAATTAGTGTTTTGCAACTAACTGATGTTGTAAAAATTACTGTAGAATGGAAATTAAATTATTTAAAAGATGTTTATGATATAGAAAATAATTGTAATAATGTCTATAATCAAAGTACCGAGTCAAAGGATTGTATTTAACTACTATTGAGATTACCAATGATGATATAAAAAAATATAGAAAGAGATTACAATCATGTGGATTAGAACGAGCAAAAAAACTAAAAGAAAATATTATGGTAGATATTTATATATAAATGCCTAAGGAATGTGATTAGTTCATAATTCCTTAGACTTATTTTTTTGTGTAATTTTAAATTTGATGATATAATTAATGTGTGTTAAAGATAAAAGTGTTTTGCATAAAATAGTATTTATTTTTTTAGTCAAATTCAAAATAGTGGTATTAATTAGTGCAAATGAAATTATGTTAATTTCTTTAATCTATTACCAATTAGGGCTGTGGCAAAGGCTAGTATAATCAAAAGGAATAGAAATCTTTAGTTTATATAAGCTGTGGCAAGAGCCAGTATAATTAAAAGAGATAGAAATCTCTAGGCAATATAAGCAATGCTTTGTGTCGCTATTAATAAAAAGAATAGTAATCACTAGTTTATACAGGCTATAACACAAGCTGCAATTAAAGCTAGTAAATAAAGTATATTGTAAGGGCTTAGATTTTTATCTAAGTTCTTTTTTGATGACTATAAGTTTGTAAAAAATAATTTTTCTTATGTGATAATGTAATTTTATGCTCTTTTATGATATAATTATAAGTAGGTACAGACTGAGTTGAATTATTGAAAAATTATATTTGGTATGTGCGATTATATTTTAAATTTATTAAATAAGAATAATGTAGAAATATATATTGGAGGTAGTAATGAATAACGGTAAACTAATTGTTATTGAAGGAACGGATTGTTCTGGTAAAGAGACTCAAACAAAAAAGTTTGTGGAAAGATTAAAAGAAAACGGTAATAAGGTAATTAGATTTTCTTTTCCTATGTATGAAACTGCAACTGGAAAAATAATAGGGGCATGTTTACTAGGAAAGCCACAAATGACTAAAGATAATTTAAAAGAAAATCATAGTTTTTTTGAAGAAGGTGGAGGAGAAGTAGACCCTTTAACTGCATGTTGTCTCTATGCGGCAGACAGGAGATATAATTTTTCTTTGATAGAAAAATATCTTAATGAAAACTATATTGTTATATTGGATAGATATACACCAAGCAATATGGCACATAGAGGTGGAATGATAGAAGACAAAGAAGAACGTAAAAAAATGTATAAAAAAATTGAAACATTAGAATATGATGTTTTAGAACTTAGAAGACCAGATG
>CAKPER010000076.1 GCA_934149245.1 uncultured Bacilli bacterium
AGAATAGAAATTTGATTATCAGTCTTTTTTTTGATATAATACTCTCAGCAAGGAGTGATCTTATGAAAATTACTAGTGTTGATTTTATAACTTCTGCTGTTAGAAGAAGTCAATATCCTACAGATGAAAAACCAGAGTTTTTATTAGTAGGAAGAAGTAATGTTGGTAAAAGTAGTTTTATTAATACATTAGTAAATAGAAAAAGCGTTGCTAGAATTAGCTCTATACCAGGAAAAACTCAAACTTTAAATTTTTATTTAATTAATAAATCATTCTATTTAGTAGATGTTCCGGGTTATGGATTTGCTAAGGTAAGTAAAAAATTAAAGAATAAATTTGGAATTATTATTGAAGATTATCTGAAAGAAAGAGATAACTTAAAACAAGTTTTTATGCTTGTTGACTTTAGACATAAACCAACAGAAGATGATGTACTTATGTACAACTATTTGAAATATTATAATATTCCAGTTACAATCATTGCTACTAAAACTGATAAGGTATCAAGAAATAGCTATGATAAAAATATTAAAATTATTAAAGAAACTTTAAATTTAATAGATACAGATGATTTAATACTTTTTTCTGTTATTAGTAAAACTGGCAAAATAGATGTACATGATAAAATATTAAAAATTATAGATAATGGCACCAATTAATATACTTAGAATAAATTATTCTAGGTGATGGTATGAATATAAAAGTTATTGATGATTTGTATATTGTAAAAATTAATAAAAAATATATAAATAATTTATATGACACTAAGGAAATATTAGAAATACTAAAGAATAGTCTAATAAATGTAAAAAAAGATTTTCATATATCTGGCTTATGTAGTATAGATATATATGTTAATTACTTATATGGAATTATTATAGAAATTGATAATATAGATAAATATGGAAATGATCTTGATATTAAAGTGAAATTTCATATAAATAGTTATTTTTTTAATGAAATAGAGCTGGATGATATGGATAAATGTAATGTATTATACTATTATAATAACAAATATTATACAAACTATAGTGAAAAATTAGATAGTATAATAGTATATAAAGAAGTACAAGACATAATAAATAAAGGAATTAAATTAAAATAAAGGTGGTGGTAATATGGCAATGCCTACTGTTTGCTTAGTCGGAAAACCTAATGTTGGTAAAAGTACAATTTTCAATAGATTAGTTGGAAAAAAAATATCTATAATTGAGGATACTCCTGGTGTTACTAGAGATAGAATATATGGAGATGTTACATATGGAGAATATAAATTTCATTTAATTGATACTGGAGGAATTGATGTTGGAAAGGACTTATTTAACGATGAAATAAAAATACAGGTGGAGATAGCTATTGATGAGGCTGATTTAATTATATTTATCGTTGATGGAAAAGAAGAAATATCATATAACGATCAAGTTATTAGAGATATTTTGAAAAAATCTGGAAAAAAAGTTATTGTTGCTGTTAATAAATTAGATAATAAACAAAGAATGGATAATTTTTATGAGTTTTATAACTTGGGATTTGAAGACGTTATTCCTATTAGTGGAGAACATAATATAGGTATTGATAAGTTATTAGATAAGGTTGTTGGAAATTTTAATCCTATTTCTGATGATAAAATTGATGATGATAAAGTAAAATTTTGTATTATAGGTAGACCTAATGTTGGTAAGAGTAGTTTACTTAATGCTATAATCAATGAGAATAAAGCTATTGTCAGTGATGTTGCTGGTACTACTAGGGATGCTGTTGATACCAAATTTAAATATAATGGTAAAGATTACATTGCTATTGATACTGCTGGACTTAGAAAAAAAGGTAAAATATATGAAAATATAGAAAAATACAGCGTTATTAGAAGTATGAGAGCTATAGAAAGAAGTAATGTTTGTGTAATAGTAATTAATGCTGAAGAAGGTATTATTGAGCATGATAAACATATTGCTAGCTATGCATTAGATGCTGGTAAGCCTATTGTATTAGTTGTAAATAAATGGGATACTGTAAACGATAAAAATGACATAAAATCATTTACGGCTTTGGTTAGAAGTGAATTTCAATTTTTATCATATGTCCCTATTGTATTTTTATCAGCAAAAACAAAGAAAAGAATTCATACTTTAATGCCAGAAATTGATAAAGTCTTTTATAACTCTACTAAAGAGATTAAGACTAGTGTATTTAATGATGTTATTAGAGATGCTGTTATGTTAAATCAACCACCTTCTTATAAAGGAAAAAGATTAAAAATTTATTTTGGTAGTCAAACTGGGACAAGACCTCCAGAATTTACTCTATCAGTTAATAGTAAAGGATTAGTTCATTTTTCTTATAAAAGATATATAGAAAATAAAATAAGAGAAAATTTCGATTTTGAGGGGACACCTATAAATATTAAATTCAAAAATAAAAATGGAAATTAGCTATTTAGGTTAGTTTCTTTTTTATTATATATATGATAATAAATAATCGATGTTTTCTACTAATTTGCATATAATAAATCAGGAGGTAAAATATGAGCTTTTCAGATGGATTTTTTAAAAAGGTGGAAAAGAAAACTAACGTTGATAAGCAAACAATTCTTTCATTAGCTAGTAAATTACAAGGACCTAATATGAAAAATGAAAATACTTTAAGAGAGGTTATACAGGATATTTCAAAAATTACGGGTAGAGAGGTTAGTAAAGAAAAAGAACAAAAAATTATCGATACCATTATGAATGATGGAGTACCTAAAGATATTAATAAATATTTAGAGCAATAAAAATTAGATGTTTTGTCTAATTTTTTTAATATTATTATTTAATATACATAATATTAATTGAATAGAGAGTGAGGTTTTTATGGAAAAAATTGATGTTATAAAAAGTATTTCTGAAAGATGTGGTGGTGATATTTATTTAGGTGTTGTTGGTGCTGTGAGAACTGGTAAGAGTACATTTATAAAAAGATTTATGGAAAATTTGGTTATCCCTAATATTCCTGATGAATTTGAGAAAAAAAGAACATTAGATGAACTTCCTCAATCTGCTGCTGGAAAAACTATTATGACTACTGAGCCAAAGTTTGTTCCTGCTACTGCTGCTTCTATTCAAATAGATGATTTTAGTGCTTCTATTAGAATGGTAGATTGTGTAGGATATGTAATTGACGCTGCAAAGGGATATGAGGATGAAAATGGACCAAGAATGGTTATGACACCATGGTATAGTGAACCTATTCCTTTTGTTGAAGCTGCTGAAATTGGAACAGAAAAAGTTATTAAAGAACATTCTACTATTGGAATAGTAATGACTACTGATGGTTCAATAGGAGATATACCTAGGAATGAATATGTTAGCGCAGA
>CAKPER010000077.1 GCA_934149245.1 uncultured Bacilli bacterium
ACTGCTTTTTGAAATAAGTCATCTTTGGAATTATCATCTTGACTAGATTGTTCTAAAGCTTTATCTTGCTCTTTTTCTACACTAGTATTAAAAAATGGATTTTGCTTTTTTAGAGGTTTTGTATCATTATTCTTATCAATATCAGTAAATAAATCTAAATTACTAAGACTATTTGACGTTTCTTTTTCGTTATTAGAATTTGATATATTGTTTTTTTCTAACTCTGATTCAGCAAATGGATTCCATTTTTCTCTGTTACTATTAGAAACTTGGGAAGATGAATTTTTGTTATTTAAATCTTTATTTTGGATAGTATTAACAAAATTTATTTTATCGCTAGTATCTGGAATCTCAGAATTATCATCAATATCATTAAAAAAATCAAACGTTGGTATGCTATCATTTGCATTGCTAGTTTCTGAAACACTACCATTATTTTTAAATATATCAGTTGATTTTTTCTCTTTCTTAATATTCTCACTAGCATTATCAAATATAGATTTACTATTAGTATCACTAAAAACATCATTAAATGATTTATTTTTAGCTTCAACTTGTGATTTATTAAACAAATCTTCCATTTTCAAAGTATCTTTCTTATTATCAGCTTTATTATTAACATCATTGAAATTAATTTGCTTTTTTTCAGTATCTATATTTGAGAATATATCTCCAAATGTTTTCCCATTATTATTCTTTTTTTCCATTAGAACACCTCTTAATCTATTTTTTGATTAGCATCTACTTTAATAGTACCTGTCAATACCTTTCTCATTTCCTCATTTTGTAATTTTCCTGTTTCTTTAAGCCACATAACAATAGTAAATTTTGATGTATTATCATGTTCTAAAATGAGATTATCACATAGTTTTATTTCACCTTTACCATTAACAACTCCCTTGTTAAGTTCTTCTCCATCAGAATTAAAAATCTTATACTGAATGACATCATCTGAAAAATCATTTCTATTTACTACAACATTTACAGTAAGAATACTATCAAGTGTTCCATCATTGGTAACTTCAAAATCATTTTTATAAACATTCTCTGTATCCTCATAACTTGGTTCATCAGTAGGATAAAGCAAATTAAAATCGATTTTCTCCCCTGATAAATACTTAATAGATAATGTTCCAGTATATACTGAACTGCTTCCCTCTTCTTGTTTATGTAAAAAATAATATATAGCAATAGTGGTTCCAATAATAACAGCTACAAAAGTTAGAATTAATACTACCATATAAAAAAAGTCTTTTTTATCAGCTGTCCTATTCAAAGATACCACCACCTTATTATAATATTAACAAAAAACGCAAAAAAAAGCAATATGATTATTTGATTTTGTCAAACTCAAATTATCGTCGTTGCCTTTTATTATTAAGATTATATTCTTCGTCTAAAATATTGTTATCCAAAACTATATTCTTAGATGATATTAGTGTTTTAGCATATTGTAAAACTGAGTAAAGATCATCTGTATATATATCTGTGCCACTACTTTCATAAACAATTAATTTATAATCATTAGAATTTCTATATATATTACTGCTTATTTTCTTCATGATATCTCTATTTCTATTACACCATTTTTGAAATAGATTATACTGATTTGAAGTAATTTTTTTGCCAATAGGAAATTCTATTGCTAAGAGTTTAATACCATGTTCTGATACTAATTTAATTCTAATTTGATTGGCCATTACGTACATTATTTCTTTAGAAGTCATATTTTTGGTTTCATATATATCAGCAATTATTTTTTTGATAGTTTCATTATGATTACCTGTACCATCATATAAGTTAATAGTTTCAACTATTTGTTCATTTGTAATTAAAATAACTGCTCCATAATCTCCCTCATGCTTACATTCAAAAAATTCTTGATAGTTAATCTTCATTTTGTTTTTTAAACTCCTTCTTGTAACAATATCGGCATTTTGGTTCATAAACAGCATCTATTCCATCAATTTCAACTTGTTCGCCAGTAAATACTGCTTGGTCATCCCTTAGGCGCATATTATATATTTTTTTTCTTCCACAACTGCATTGTCTTTCTAATTCTCGAATGTTATCACTTACTTCTAAAAGTCTTTTAGCGCCTTCAAATAACTCTCCTTTAAAATCTGTTTTAAGTCCATAGCATATAACTGTAACATTAAGAATATCAACTATATCTGTTAGCTGATCAATATGCTCCTTAGATAAAAATTGAGCCTCATCTACTAATAAAAAATCTAATGGTTTATTAACTAAATATTTTGAAATTTCAAGATAAATATTATCTTTTGGTTTTACTAAAAAATTTACTTTAACTTTTTCGTTATCTCTTGATACAACAAAATTTCCACCCTTTTTATCTATATAAGGTTTGACAATAGCACATGAAAAACCATCCTCTATTTTACTATGTAAAGTTTTAAGGAGTTCTCTAGATTTTCCACAGCCCATTGCACCATAATAATATGTTAATTCTTTAAACATAAATCAAACCTCCTATTCTTTGTTACTGCTAGCTCGTGGATGTGCAAAATTATAAACATTTCTTATTTGTTCATTTGATAAATGAGTATAGATACTTGTCGTATTAATTGAAGAATGACCAAGAAGTTCCTTTACGCTCATTAAATCTGCTCCGTTTTTTAGCATTTGGGTTGCAAAGGTATGTCTAAAGGTATGAGGAGTTATATTATATTCAATCATACATCTATTAGAAACATCATCTATTATCTTTCTAACAAATCTAGTAGATATTTTTTCACCATTTTTATTAATAAATAAAAACTCACTTTGTTTATTTTTTAATATGGCTATTCGTCCAGTTTTAAGATAGTGATTTATTGAATTTAGGATATCAGCCGAAAAAAAGACAATTCTTTCTTTAGCTCCTTTACCAAAAATTTTAATACTACAATCGTAAAAATCAATATCATTTACTTTAATATTAACTAATTCCCCTACTCTAATACCCGTAGAATACAATATTTTTAACATAAGCAAATTTCTTTCATCAAAACATTTTTTTATATCAAATATAGCAAAAATTTTTTCTATATCACTAATTTTAGCATCATGAGGTAAGACATTAGCTTTTTTTGGATTAGATACATCTTTAAAATAATTAGTATCGATAAGTTCCTCTTTTGTTAAATAATTATAAAAACTTCTAAGGGAACTTAATTTTCGAGATATTGTTCTTCTTTCTAAGTTATTTGAATATAAGTATTGTAAATATTCTCTGACAATAACTTCATCTATATTAAGTAAATCTGTATTAAAATCATAAAAATCTTCTATATCTTTTCT
>CAKPER010000078.1 GCA_934149245.1 uncultured Bacilli bacterium
GTTATTAATGACTTTTTCTTTTCTAAAACATATACTTTTATAGGAGGGAGTATATTGAAAAAATATAAAGTATGTGTATATGCCATTTGTAAAAACGAGTCAAAGTTTATAAAAAAATGGTATAAAAGTATGAAAGAGGCTGATAAAATATTTGTACTAGATACAGGAAGCAATGATGATAGTGTAGAGAAATTATCTAAATTAAAAAAAGTTGTAGTTAAGAGTGAAAAAATAGTTCCTTGGCGTTTTGATGTTGCTAGAAATATGTCTCTAGATATGGTAGATAGTGATTGTGATATTTGTGTATGTACTGACTTTGATGAAATTTTGTTGCCAGGTTGGCGAAAAGAATTAGAAAAAAATTGGAATAATAAAGTAACTAGAGTTAGATATAATTATAATTGGAGTTTGGATGAAAAAAATAATCCTATAATAAACTTTTATCTTGATAATATTCATACTAGAAATAATTATATTTGGCATCATCCTGTTCATGAAGTATTAAAATATGTAGGAGAAGGAGTTGAAGAATTTATTACTTTGGATAAAATTACTTTAAATCATTATCCAGATATAACTAAGAGTAGAGCTAACTACTTACCGTTATTAGAATTATCTGTTAAAGAAGAACCTAACGATGATAGAAATGTCCATTATTTAGGAAGAGAGTATATGTATCATAGAAGATGGAATGAGTGTATTGATACTTTAATCAAACATTTATCTTTAAAAAGTGCTACATGGAATGATGAACGTGCAGCTTCTATGCGATTTATTTCGAGAGCTTACATAGCTTTGAAGAGATATGAAGAAGCAAAAATGTGGCTACTTAAAGCTATCGAGGAAGCACCTCATTTAAGAGACGGATATGTAGAACTGGCTATTCTAGAGAGTAATTTAGGAAATTATGATGAAGTAGTACATTATTGTAATAAAGCCTTAGAAATAAAAGAACATCAAAAGACTTATATAAATGAACCATTTAGTTGGGATAATACAATCTATGATTTATTATCTATAGCATATTATCATAAAAATAATTTTAAAAAATCATTAGAAAATATAAATATAGCTCTTGAACTAGCTCCTGAAAATGAAAGATTAAAGAAAAATAAAATAATTATTAAATCTAAATGTGAAGAATAAAAGTTCTTCTTTTTTGTTATAATTAATTTTTATTAATTATGTAATCTAAACATTTTATTAGAATTTTGACTTAAATGATAATAAAAAAAGTTGAGTAACTTACTTTACAATCTTTAATCTGTTAGGATATAATTGATATATGTTTTTCATATTGGTAGTAAGATGTATTTTATCTGATTGTATATTATGAGAAATTAGTAATTTTTTGATGGAGTGGTGTTAATTGTGAATGTGTGTGAGAAGGCTGTATTAGCTTCCAATATTTTTGAAAGATGTAATACAGATTTAAAGAGAAGATATTTTATAGAAAATATAAATGCCATAAATTGGGCTATGAGTAGAATCCCTGGATATTGTGGTTCATTTGGAACAGGTTATCCCTTTTATGTTTTAGATTCTAATTTAGAAGGAAAGATTCCTATTATTCAAGAACAAATTAGGTATAATAATAGCCTTTTAAGAGAAAGTATTGCTATATCAGAATGGCTTTGTGATAATTGCTTAAAAGAAAATAGTCAAAATATGCCTGACTTGAAGCAAATTTGTAAGCCGTGTCCACAGGTAAAAGATGAGATTAAACCTAGACGTGTTATTAATAGATTGCCTGATATTGATATGTGGATGATTTGTGAAGATGATAAGATTTCTTTAGCATCTAAACAATTGGCTTATTTATTTGATGATTTAGGAATGTGTACTTCTGATGTCGATCCAGTTAAAAGTATTAATGATGTTTATGAAATAGCAACTTCGTTAGATAAGGGAATAATGCCTTCGAAAAAGTTGCCTTTAGATGTTCATATTATTGAATATTCAAAAGTAGAAGAGTTATTGAATAAAATTGTTTCTACTTTTATAAAGGCGACTAGTAATTCGGTTGCTCCTTATTTAGCAATTCATCCTCTTTCTTTGAGAAAAAAGTGGCAATATGATGATGTAGCTTATAACTTTGCTTTTGATTATTTATTTAGCTTAACGCCATTTTCTTGGGAAGATGATTTAAATAATAAACTAATGAAATCTAGATTTGAATTAAGAAGTCTTTTTTCAGAGGATGATTTAATTGAAATATTTGATTTAGTAGCGTCAGACGCTGTTAAAAGAAGATTTGAGACAAAAACAGTAAAAAAATGTTATGGAAGAAGGTTAAAATTATGGGAAGAAAAATAGATTTACATATTCATACTAATAAATCAGATGGAGTGTTAACACCTTTTGAGGTAATTGATGAAGCTTATAATAATGGAGTTAGTGTCATTGCAATTGCTGATCATGATACTATTGATGCATATAATGATGAATTATTTGAATATGCCAAAGCTAGAAATATCACTATTATTCCAGCAGTAGAAATATCTACTAAAATTAATAAGTGTGGTATTCATGTTTTAGGATATAATTTTGATTTAAATAATAATACTTTGAGAGAAAAATTAAAAAAATTACGTAATGCTAGACATGATTATTTATATAACGTGGCTGCTAAATTAAATAAGCTTGGCTATGTTGTTAATTGTTCTTCTTTAGATAAAATAGATGCTGTTACAAAAGCACATATTTCTTTGGATGTGATAACAAATGAGCAAAATAGAGAGTTGTTATTAAAAGAATTTGGACATATTCCAGGTAAGGGAGAATTCATTGAAACAGTTATGAATGAAGGATGTAGGGCATATGTAAAAAAAGAGACTATTACTCCAGTAGAGGCTAGTCAATTGATTAAGAAAGCATCAGGACAAGTAGTTTTAGCTCATCCTGTAGCATATAAATATGAAGATAATTTAACAGAAGCAGATATTTTGAAATTAGTCAAAGATATGGAGATAGATGCTATCGAAGGAAATTACATATACGTTGATAGAAATAATCAAA
>CAKPER010000079.1 GCA_934149245.1 uncultured Bacilli bacterium
TTTTTGAAAAATAGTGATTTTTTAAAAAAATAGTGGAAGTTACTTCTTCAAACTGGAATTTACTTTTGCAATTGAGCTTTTTGCTGTAATTTTTGAAATATTTCATTATCTTTTATCACATCTTTAGCATCTGTATTAAAATCATCTACATCTATTTTTACTACTTCACAAATAGTTTCTTTTTCTGTGTCTGTTAAAGATATCTTCCCATTATTAGCACAAGAAAACTCACTTGTCTGAGGATTATATTTTCCTTTTAACCTAATAGTCTTACCATTTCCATTTATTTCATAATCGTATATTATAGAATTAGTTTTATATGAATAAACAGGTACAAAGTAATACTCAACGCCATCTTGATAATTATATGATATACTTCTTAATTCCTTATTATTTATATCAAAATATAACTTTTGATAATTAGAATCATCGCCACATTCTACCTCACCATAATAATCATCTAGTGTATTTTCTGTTAATTGTTTAGTATAAAATTCTCCCTCTTTTTTAAATTTATTTTCTGTCAAATACTTTGTTAATCTTTTATCTATATCTAAAGATTTAATAAAATTATATCCTATTAATACCACAGCTATTACTGCTATAACATATATTATTATTTTCTTTTTATTATATAAAATTTCTTTCAATTTAATCATTCCTTATAATTAATTTTATGCACTTGCTAAAGCATTACCAACCTTTTTTACTCCGCCTAACCAACTAGAACAACTAGAATCACTACTTGGACAATAAGACTCTTTTATTCCTTCTAAGTTTTTACCATGATAGTATGAACCACCACTTTTCAGATATTTCTCTCCTAATAATTTTCCATGATAATCTATAAATTCATCTTTAGAATCAAACTTTCTCCATCTATGATTTGGACATTTTGGTTTTCCAGAAACGCCACCTAAATTATTACAATCTATAGCCGTCTTTGATCGCATATAAGCCGATTCATGAGCCTCTAAAGCAATTAAAAATATCGCATTTACCCCGTAATTACTTTCAACTGAAACATAATTATTAGCATAATTTGCAAAGTATTTTAAATTTTTATCTTTTGAAGAGTTCAACTTTTTTGTAAGCTCACTTGCACTAAGTCCACTTACCTTTGTCAAATCATTCCAATCCACTCCATTACCTGCCTTTTGATTATTACTAATACCTGCTCCAGCTCCATTAGCTGAATTGCTATCACTATCAACAATTGTTTTAATTTTTTGTTGTGTCTTAGACTTTTTACTTATTTTCTTAGAAATTTCTTCCTGAATTTTTTGAGAAGCTTGTTCTTCCTCCTTCTGCTTATCTTCCATAGCTTTTTTTATCTCTGATACACTACTCTTATCAACATATGCCCAACAAGATTCACTATCTTTATAAGCAAGTCCTAATATACTAAACACTCCAAATATTGTAGTAGGAATTAAAAATATAACTACTGTATAAATTATTCTTCTTATAACCAAATTTATTACATTATCCTTACCATCCTGAAAACTTATTACTCCCTTAGTAAAATCAATAGAAAGCATTACTATTAATCCTATAGGAATTAAAATCAAAGCATACTTTATTAACTCCCTTATAAAAAATATTACCCCAAGCACAGTTAAACATGAATCCGATACCGTTAAAATCTCTAACATATCAATACTCTCTTTCTATTTATATGATACAATATATTGCCAATCCCCAAAGTTTTGACTTTCAGATGTAGTCCACAAATCCAACTTAATACCTTTATTTTTATCATATTTCATACATGCTCCACAAGAATCTAATACTATTGCATTATAATTTTTTCCTTCTATTCTTAACTGCATTGTATCATAATAACTAAAAAGTATTTTAGGAGTATAACTAGACCATCCAGAAGATCTATGAAGTTCCTTTGTTGAAGCTGCTACTACTAAATATTTTTTATTATTTTCACTAAACATATACCATCCCTTTTTATTTTTACTAACTCTTCCACTACTTTTTGAAATACCTGATCCTAATTTAGAATCAGAAAATGATGTTAATCTTATCTTTTCTTCCCCATTTATACTTTGATTAGAACTAAGTGCATCTCCACTTGAAGAATCATTATCTACAATTGTTTTTTTATTAATATTTTCACTAATAGAACTCTTCTTCAATCTTTTATTTAACTTTTGCTGAATATCAGCACTTTCTTTTTCTTGTGCCTTTTGTTTATCATCAATTATTTGTTTTATCTCTGATACACTAGTCTCATTTACATAATTCCAACATGACTCACTATCACTACTAGTCATACCTAAAATATTAAATAAAGCAAATATCATAGTAGGAATTAAAAAAATTGCCATCGTATAAATAATTCTTCTTAAAACAAAGCCTAAAATTTTACCTCCACCATCAGAAGTACTTATCACTCCTCTAGTAAAATCAATAGAAAGCATTACTATTAATCCAATTGGAATTAAAATAAGTACATATTTTAATAATTCTCTTATGAAAAAAATTACTCCTAAAACTGTCATACAAGAATCACTAACATCCAAAAAATTAACCATACTACCACCTACCATACTCAAACATCATTATTAGACCTAAATTTAAATATCTTACCATTTCTCTTATATATTGACACAAATAGCACTATAAATATAGCTATAACCGTTATAATTAAAGGAAAATAATTACCACTCTTTCTTCTATATTTATTTGATACTTGAATATACAACTCATGATTAAGATTATTATTACTATCAAATACCCAAATATACTTATTACCACGAACTTTATCTGCATTTGAATCTATAACTCTATAATCAGTCTTAATACTAACAACTGTCTTTTTATCAAATACACACTTAAAAGAATTATAACCCTTTATAACATAATAATTCTTTGTCTTCTCATAATAAGTATCTCCAAAACAAGAATTAAAAACTATAGAATTAGGAAATTTT
>CAKPER010000080.1 GCA_934149245.1 uncultured Bacilli bacterium
AATCCATATACTTTAATTATTGGAGATAATGAAAGAGATAATAATTTAATAAGTTTTAGAAAATATGGTAGTGAAGAAACTATGTCTATGTCAATTGAAAAATTTATTAGTTTTATGAAGAAAGAAATAAGAAGAAGATAGTTATAGATTATGCTATTGAAAACATGGATATAGATAATGTTGAATACTATGCAAGAGTTAATACACTATCTTGGAAACAATCTTATAAAGGTATAGTCAATGATGATTTTTTAGAATTAATCAATACAGAGCCAGAAATACAAAAAGCTATATCAAACTTGAAAGAAGGTTTGAATGATAGCAGTAGAAGATTTCTATTAAAATATAATAATGAATATGTTGGAGTTTTGAGAGTTCGTAAAACAAAGTATGACAATTATTCCCAATGCGGTGAACTTAGTGCATTATATTTGTTAGATAGTGTTAAGGGGAAAGGTTTTGGTAAAGTTTTATTTAATAAAGCAATAAATGAATTAAAAAATATGGGGTACAACAAAATGATTATAGGTTGCCTTTCTGAAAATTCGTCTAATGATTTTTATAAACATATGGGTGGAGAATTTGTTGATACTAATCCATTAACTTTGCCTAACGGACAAGAACTAATGGAAAACTTATATTATTATAACGAAATCTAAAAGTAGCATAAAAATATTGCTACTTTTTCTATTTTTTGGTAAAATTACATTAGAAATTGATATAAACTATAAAATTTCTAATTTGTGAGTAAAAGTTTGAAATAACTTAACCACTCGCACCAGATTGATAGGAAACTCGAACTTTTATAAATTCGAGAGTAATAAATTACTAACAGAAATGTTAGTTTTTTTGTTATTTAAGAAAGGAAAAGTGATGAGTTATGACAATAGAAACTAAAGAACTTGTAATAAGTGAAGAATTAAAAAGAAAGGTAGAAATGATTTGTAGGTTTGCTTATGTAGATTATGAATTTATTAATGGTAATATTAAATTTATTAAAAATACAAATATTGCTTATGTTAAACCACATATATTAAAAGTTAAAAATAATGATTATTTAATTTTTGAAGAATATGATGAAGTTTTTGTAAATGGCTATAATGAGAAAATCAAATTTAAAGACCTAGAAGATTATATCAAAGCACACTAAAACCTTGACAAATCAAAGATGAAAGTTTATAGTATAGAACTAATAAAAGCAAGCAGTATCGCTTTTTAAGGGGAAAGAGAGGTACTTCTATGATTAAAAGCATATATAACATATTTAAAATTTATACTTATTTATTTAAGAGGAGTCAAAGGTATTAGTATTATCTAATGTTTTTAACTCTTTTTTTGAAATTAACCCCCTAATTTTTATGCTTAAAGTGCCAAACAAGTGAAAGGAAGTGTTAAAATATGATTGAAGAAAAGAAAATTGCGGGTATTTATAAAAGAGTTTCTACACTCGACCAAAAACGAGAAGGATTTAGTTTACCCGAACAGGAAGAAAAATTAAAAGAGTTTTGTAAATTTAAAGGTTATGAAATTTATAAAGTTTATGAAGATGCAGATATAAGTGCTAAAAATGATAAAAGACCAGCATATCAAGAAATGATGAAAGATGTTAAAGACAAGAAAATAACAAATTAAAAAATTTACTAAATATTATAGTTCAATCACTAAAACAATTCTTTAGAAAACTACTTAAATTAGGAACTGAAAACGATAAAGATAAAGTTGTAGAAGAAATAACTAGTTATCACAAATTATATTTATACACAAATAAAGATTTACACGATATAGCAGATAAAACAACAAATGTTGAAGAAAAAAATGATTATTTATACACAAAGAATTATGAAAAAGATGATAGAGATTTTGATATTTAAAAAACGAGCTACAGCTCGTGTCATAAAACTAAAATTCCATTTTAGTAACACACTACGCTATTGGCAAAGCCAATAACGGTGTGAAAAAAGGAAATTCCCTTTTTAAACCCTAAATAAACATAATTTTAGCAAGGCATAAAGCCAAGCTAAATTATATTTTTATTTTACATATTCTTTAGAAATTGTAATAACTGGTCTAACGCCGTTTGATTCTGTTACAAAACCACTTCCAGATCTGATTTGAAATTTCCTATTTGTTACATCATTGTCATTTTGATAAATTTCTTCAACATATACACTACCTTTATCATCTGTTACTTTACTACTTAACCAGTAACTACCAGTAGCATTATTTTCTAACAATAAGAACTTTTCAAAATTGTACGAATAAAAATAATGGTCACCCCAACGATTATCAACACTATAAACATTACTTTCTACTTCGTCTATTGTTAATAATCTAATATTAGTAATATTGTTCCAATTTTTTGTGTAATTTTCCAATTTAATTTTCAATGTTGATTTGTCATATTCTAAAACACAACCACTAGTGTCCTCACTTCCATCTTGTTGAGGCGGAATACAATCTTTACCATTGTACTCATAAAAAGGAGCTTCAAATAATATTTTTTGTGTAATTAGAGTAAGATTATTACCATTATCTGAAATAACGTAAAATTTTTCTGTTATATTATTTCCAACATTAACTTCAACAGATTCATTTTTACTAAAAGTTTTATTTACATTTGTAGTGCTATCTGTTTGATTATTGTTTGTTATGTTCTCATTTTCAGCGGGTTTTGATAACACTTTATCATAAATAATGTATCCTCCTAAAATCATTACTAGTACACACAATACCCCAATTAAAATATATAGACCCTTACTTTTATTTTGATTTTCCATAGTCCAACTCCTTTCTTAATTCCATTATAACATATAATTATGAATATTTAGCTTATTAAATAAAAAGCTATTAGTTAGTGTAAAGAGTTTTGTGGCAAAAAGTTAAATTTTTTAAGAAATTAGTTAAATAAAATTAATTTCTTCTTT
>CAKPER010000081.1 GCA_934149245.1 uncultured Bacilli bacterium
TAGGAGGTAATTATTATGGATCAAGTAAAAATAGGAAAATTTATTGCACAATGTAGAAATGAAAAAAATATAACACAGTATAATTGCTTGGCTAGTAGTTATCGTTGCATTAAAATCACAAAATGCAGAAGGTTATTTAATAGGAACTATATCTGGAATATTAGCAGTTTTTTTCTATGTAGTAAGATATAATCAAATGATGATATATGTTGAAGATAGAGTATATAAGAAAATTGAAAAATAAGTATAGTTGATAACTATAAATTACAATTTTTATAGCAGGTAGTTAGTTGATAATTATCTGCTTTTGTGATAGGATGAGTAAAAATGAAATAGTAATTTGTATTTTAGTAATAATTCGCGAAAAAAAAATAGCCTGTACTGAAAAAATAAAGGAGTTGGTTTAAAATGAAAGAAGATAAAAAAGAAGAAAATAAAAAGAAACTAGTTACACAGGAAGACATTATGAAAGTGCTAAATAATTGTTATGAGAAAGCATTAAATGGTGTACCAAAAGTAAGTCCATCAATAGAAGAATTTGCTAAAAATTATTTGGACAAAGAAACAAATAATAATAAGGCAGCAAAGGCAATGATTAAAAATCAAGTCGTTAAATGTACAACATCAGGTTTTTTAACAGGATTTGGTGGAATAATAACATTACCTGTAACTATTCCAGCTAATGTCGGAAGTGTATTGTATGTTCAAATGAGAATGATAGCTTGTATAGCTTATCTTGCAGGTTATGATTTAAAATCTGATCAAGTTCAAACTTTAGTATATGCTTGCTTGGCAGGAGTGGCAGTAACTGATGTAATAAAGCAAGCTGGTATTAAATTCGGAATAAAACTAACAAATGCTACAATTAAGAAAATACCAGGAAAAGCTTTGATTAAAATAAATCAAAAAGTAGGATTTAGATTTATTACTAAAGCAGGAACGACAGGAATTATTAATTTATCTAGGGTTGTTCCAGTTGTAGGAGCAGTTGCTGGAGGTGGAATTGATTATTTTGAAACTAAAGCAATCGCAAACAGAGCATATAAATGGTTTTTTAAGAATGATTTTTCGGTAGATGATAATCAGAATAAAAAAGAAGAAAAACTAATATAGTACATAAACTGCAAATACAAATTACAATTTAGTAATTTTGGTGGGGCGATATTTATAATATTATTAACAGTGATATTGATTGCAGTTATAAAAAACAAGAAAATAGGATTATCAATTTTGGCTAATTTGGCTATTATTACAATTTTGAACCAAGTAAAAGGAGAGGTTTTTATATTAGAATATTATTAATTCGTTAAATAAAATTATTGCATAGTACAAGTAGTTGACAAAGGATAATTATAATGATATTTTAATTAGGAAAAATATATAACACTTTAGGAGATGAAAAATCACATGAAAAAAATATTATTAGTAGAAGATAATGAAACAATAATTATGGGATTAAAATATTCACTAGAACAAGAAGGATTTCAGGTTATATCTGCAAAAACAGCAAAGGAAAGTAAAGAAAAATTAGATAATAAAAGTATTGATATAGTGTTGTTAGATGTTTCATTACCTGATGGAAATGGATTTGAAATTTGTAAAGAAATAAAAGAAAAGAATGATATTCCTGTAATATTTTTAACAGCACAAGATGAAGAAACAAGTGTTGTATTAGGGTTAGACTTAGGAGCAGATGATTATATTGTAAAGCCCTTTAGAACTAGAGAATTAATTTCTAGAATAAAATCGGTTTTAAGAAGATATGGAAAAAAAGAAGAAAATAACATTATTCAATATAAAAATATAAAAATTGATACCATATCTGCAAAAGTATATAAAAATAATAAAGAAATTATCTTTACTAGCTTAGAGTATAGAATTTTACTTATGTTATTTACTAATCAAAACAAATTAATAACAAGAGAACAGTTATTAGAAAAAATTTGGGATATAGCAGGTAATTTTGTTAATGATAACACTTTGACAGTATATATAAAAAGAATAAGAGAAAAATTGGAAGATGATTCAATTATAAAAACTATTAGAGGCCTTGGATATAGGATAGGAGACTAATTTAAAATGAAAAATAAAAATATTAAACTAATAATTATTCCATTAACAATATTAATGATTTTTACATGTATTGTAATATCAATGCAAACATACAGCCAGTATAAAAAAATATCAGTAATAACAAATGAAAAAATATCAGAGATAATTGAATATATAATAAAAGAGAATCCCGCAATTGATACTAAAAAGATAATACAAATATTAAATTCTAATGAATATAAAGTTGGAGAAGAAGAGCTTAAAAAGTATGGGATAAATATAGAAGAAGTTAATTCTATAGTTGATGTCAAAAAACAGATGAAAACTAATATAATATTAAATATTATATTAATAGTTTCATTTAATGCGTTATATATGGCTATTATATTTATATATTTAAAACAAAGAGATAAGAAAATCAATCAAATAACACAATATATAAATGAAATAAAAAATAGAAAATACGATTTAGATATAAATGAAAATAGTGAAGATGAGCTTAGCAATTTAAAAAATGAATTATATAAAATTACTATAATGTTAAAGGAAGAAAGTGAAATATCTAGACAGGATAA
>CAKPER010000082.1 GCA_934149245.1 uncultured Bacilli bacterium
TTCTGGTATGACTCACTTTTATTTTAATAAAAATATTGTAAGTGATTTTACTCACCAACACTATTTATTATAGAACCGAAATAGGGGCTAATTTGTTTTCTTTAGATAGGACAATGAAATATTTGAATAGATACTATAAGGAAGTTTGTACTAATAGTAAAGTGTTAGATATGTATAATAGAAAATATGAAGAAAATATATTTAATTATTTTACATACGATTTAGAAAATATAATTAATAAAGTTATAGATTATAATAGATTAATATCTAAATATTATTTTAAAAAAGGAGAGATTTTTAATTCTAGTACAATAAGTCCTGTTCTTAAGATATTTTTTTATAGTAATGGTGATTTTAAAAGTATAAATAGTATAATTAATAATCCTAATTTTTCTAAGTTAGATAAGAAAATATTTTTTATGATTATTGCAAGTAGATACTATAAGAAAGTAATAGATAGTGGAAAAATAGGACTTACAAAAGAAGAAGATTATATATATAAATATGCTAATGCTTATCAAGAAAAGATTAAAAATAATCAAAAAAATTATAAAAAAGTTAAGAGGTAATTTGATATGTGATAAATATTTAACAGAAAAGAAGAGAAATATTTTTGACAAGATATATAGAATTTAGTGAAAATATCTTTCTAGTTAAAAAGATAGTTTAATTTGAATATAAAGTTAAGAAAAAAGTAAATGACTTATAATAAATAATTTAATATATATATCACAGGGAAACTAGATGTAAATATTATGCAAAATAAATTAAAGATTTTTTTTAATTATTGACAAAAAGTTAAATATTTATTATAATCATAATCGGTACATTTTATATCAGTTATCTAATGTGTTGGGACCATATTAGCTTTACTGATAACATATTAATTAAAATTATATTAAAGAGGAGAAGAGAGTAATGAAGACAACATTTATGCAAAAGAAAGAAGAAGTTGTACGTGACTGGTATGTAATAGATGCTAAAGATATTCCACTAGGACGTGTTGCTTCAAAAGCTGCTTTTATGCTAAGAGGAAAGCATAAAGCTACTTATACTCCACATGTTGATTGTGGTGATAATATTATTATTATTAATGCTTCTAAAGTTTTATTAACTGGTAATAAGTTAGAGAATAAGAAGTATTATAATCACTCAAGATATGTAGGAGGTCTTAGAGAGAGAACTGCTAAAGAGATGAGAGAGAAGTATCCAGAAGAAATGATGGAAAGAGCTATTAAGGGAATGCTTCCTAAGGGAAGATTAGGTAGACAAATGTATAAAAAATTACATGTTTATGCTGGTGATGAACACATTCATATGGCACAACAACCTAAAGTTATAGATATGGGAGGTAAAAAATAATGGCTGACAAAAAGAGAAAATTTTATGGAACTGGTAGAAGAAAAAGCTCTTCTGCTAGAGTAACACTTGTTCCTGGAACAGGTAAAATTACAGTTAATGGTAGAGATGTTCATGAGTATATGCCTCATGAAGTATTAGTAATGGATTTATTACAGCCATTAGAAGTAACTGATAACCTTGAAACATTTGATATAACTGTTAATGTTCGTGGTGGCGGTTACAGTGGACAAACAGGTGCTATTAGATTAGGAATAGCTCGTGCTCTATTAGAGTATGATGATACTGATAATGGTTCTAGTGAAGGCGAAACTTCTTATCGTGCAATTTTAAAGAAAAATGGTTTCATAACTAGAGATGCTAGAAAGAAAGAAAGAAAGAAACCAGGATTAAAAGAAGCTCGTCGTGCACCACAATTTTCAAAAAGATAAGTTTTATATTATCAAAAATATTCAAGACTTGGGATTTATTTCTCAAGTTTTTTTCTTTACATATTTTGTAAAAAACATACCAAAAAAATTTAAATTATTAAAAATGCTATGTTTATTTAATCTCTTATGCTATGATTAAACTAGAGAGGAGTAGATAAATATGGAGAAGAAAAATAATGATGTAATTATAATATTAATGGGAATAATAATAGTGATATTAATGGTACTATGTATATTATTTGCAACAGATACAATTAAATTTAATTATAAAATTAAAGATGTTAGTAAAAAGAATAATACTGAAGTAGAAAAATCTAATGATGAATCTACAAAAGATTATTGTGAAAAAATAGTTGGAGATTATATTTTTGAAGAAGAAATAGATAACAGTGGAGATATTAATGGTATTACTTCTGCATCATATATTTATAATTTATCAGTAAATAATGATGAAAACGAATGTAAGGCTGTGTTAGAAGTAAATGGATTTCAAACTTATAGTAAAATTGATTTGAAGATTGAATATAAGAAAGAAAAATATAATTTTTTATTTGATAAATATAGTGATGAAAATGCTATACAATATGATTATGATGAATCTTATAATGCTGGTGATATATTGTTTAGTCTTTATAACAAAAATAATCAGTTATATACTAGTTGGGGAAATTATATGCCAAAAGTAGAGTCAAATAAGGGTGATAATATTTATTTTAAAAAATTATAAAATTT
>CAKPER010000083.1 GCA_934149245.1 uncultured Bacilli bacterium
GATAGAAATTTTATTAGTTATATTAACTTTTTTAAGTTTAATAATGAGTACATTAGAATATACAAATATGATTTATAATGTGTCTTATGATACTACTAAACTTAATGATTTTGTAGTTAGTACACCATTTAGTATTGTATTATGGATTGATAATATTTTAATAATTTTACTAAGTATATTCTATGTAATTGATACTATACGACAAAAGAAAAATGTATTGTTAAAAATTAGTTTTTGTGTTATTTCAATTTGTTCTACAATGGTAGTATCTACTTTTATAATTAATGCAGTAGCTAAATTGTTTGGTATATTTTAACTTGATTTTGGATGAAGTCTTTAAAAAATTGATTTATATGTAAAGTAAAAAGATGGCTTTTGGGAATAATTTGTCCATCTTTTATAATAATTCAATTCTAATTCCTAAAACACCATATTGTTCTTGTTTTTCTTTTGGATAAAATTGTTCAAGGACAGTAATTAATTCTTCTTTCGTCATAGATTTATCAGATAAAATAGAAATATCAAAGTCTTTAAACATATTTTCAAAAGAATTATATCTTAATAGTTCAATAACTTTAGCATTAAATGATTCATTTAAATCAGGAACTTTTGAAAACTTAATAGTATCGCCAATTTTAATTTGTTTTCTTTTTTCGTCAAAGAGTCTGATTTCAATTCTTTTGGTACCATTAAGTATAAAATTATAGTATTTAGGGTGTAATTTCATTTCATGTTTCATCTTATTTTTTCCTTTCGTTCTAGTTTTTTTGTTGGATTATTCATACTATTTTAAAGCGGTTAATACATAAACTTTAATCTAAACTAAGTGATTTATATATTTTTTATAATATCCATTTATCTCTGTGATTTTTATCACTTATGTCTAGTATTTTACCATAAATTGATTTTTTTAGCAAAGAGTGGTATCATAAGCATGATTTTTAAGGAGATTAAGATGAAAAAAACATTAAAAATTGAAAGTTTAAAAAATTATGTAAATAATGTTTCTCAAGAAGAATTTATGTTGCTTGCTAATAATATTTATATGATAACAGATTTTGTTTGTAGTGATTATCCCAAATATAAAGAGTGGTATTTTACAAAACAATTACCTGCAACCGTAGTAGGTGATAAGCGAAATATCTTGTTTGTTAGAAATCCAGATGACGTTGATGAAATAATTTCAATGGCTTGTTTAAAAAAAGATGAAGAGGAGCAAAAAATATGTACTTTATATGTTGCTGATAAATATAGAGGGTTAGGTATAGGAAATGTAATAGTTGAAGAATCGATTAGATGGTTAGGTACAACTAAACCTTTTATAACATTTGCTGATTATAAATTAGAAATGTTTAGATCGATTATTTATAAGTATGACTGGGAATTAACTGAAGTAGTTTCGGGGTTATATAATAATAAAGCTCAAGAATTATGTTTTAATGGGACACTAACAAAAAATAATAAAGAAACATTAAAACAACAATTACATAAAAAGTTAGTTAGAGTACTTAGAAATAGATGTAATCAAATTAAATAGTAGAATTTATTTTAGGTAAATTATAGTTATTTATTATATTTGGGAAATATATTTTTGCTTTAGGACCGTTATATTTTTCTATTTTTAAATTTTATTTTTTAGTTTATTGTAGAAGAGATTTAACTTTATAATTAATTATCTTGTAATTGTTATTACTACTTTGGTAGAGGATAATTGATTAAGGATTTTGATGGCTTTTTATGTGATAGTTATGTACTGGGGAAATTTATTGAAACATCATTGTTGAATTACATTTAGTAGTTAGTTAGAAAAAACAATTTATAGAGGAAGTGAATGCTATGGGAGGATTTAGTGTTGTAGTTCTTATGAGCATGATATCATTTATATACTTATTCTTTGTTGCTATATTTGTAGCAGTTGTGTTGTATATAATAATGAATTATACTTTTCAAGGAATTTCAATCATGTGTATGAGTAAAAATATGGGATATAAAAATGCTTTTACAGCTTGGATACCTTTTTATAACAAATATTTATTAGGAAAAATAGCGGGCAATAAAATAATGGGGGTAATATCAGGTGTTCTATCTTTTATATCAATATTTTTAGGGATTTGTTTTTATATTAATAAAGAATTAAAAATAGTTCTATTCATTATTTTAACAATTAGTTTAATAATCACTTTTATATTAGATACAATGATAACACATAGAATATATAAGAGTCGTGCAAAGAACTATGGAGATATATTAACTGTATTTAATATTTTATCATTAGGATTATTAAGACCAATATTTCTTTTTATAGTTAGAAATAAAAAGAAATAATGTTTTATAAAGTAAGAAATTACAATTTAGTAATTAATTAGAAAAATAGTAATTTGTAATTTAGTTCTCTCTTAATAGATTTGTATTAATAATTAAGAGGATGAAAAAATAATATT
>CAKPER010000084.1 GCA_934149245.1 uncultured Bacilli bacterium
GAAATAATAAAATAAAAATAATTGTTAAAGCAGAGAATGGTATTAAAAGAAAATATATAATTAATGTTTATAGAAAAAAAGGAATATTTATTTAAAGTATTCTTTTTTAGTCTAGAGTATTAATCAAACGAATGACTCATTGACAGAAGAAAAATATAATGATATAGTTGAAAAGAAATTTATACATTTTTGGTAGTAGGAAGTGATTATTTTGGTATATTTAGATTATGCTGCTAGTACTCCAGTGGATAAAAGAGTATTGGATAAATATTATAGTACAATGTTAGAATGTTTTGCTAATCCTAACTCATCTCATAGACTAGGCTTATTAGCTAAAGAAAAAATAGATAAAGCTAGCCTTAAAATTGCTAAATATTTTCATATTAAACCAACAGAAATTATATATACTAGTGGAAGTAGTGAAGCAAATAATTTAGCAATTAAAGGAATAGCAAAAAGATATAAATCATATGGGAAACATATTTTAATTAGTAGTTTAGAACATAATTCTATTATAGCATCAGCAACAAGTCTTCAAGAAGAAGGGGTTGAAATAGAACTTATACCAGTTAATAATAAGGGTTATATTGATATAGATATTCTAAAAGAAATGATAAGAGAAGATACTATTTTAGTTAGTGTTACTAGTGTTGATAGTGAAATCGGTTTAAGACAACCTATTGAAGAAATAGCCAAGATTATTAAAGAAAAAAAGCATTGCTTTTTTCATACTGATGCCTCTCAATCTATTGGGAAGGTTGATATTGATTATAAAGATGTCGATTTAGTTACAGTAGCTCCCCATAAATTTTATGGTCAACTTGGAATTGGTTTATTAATTAGAAAAGAAAATGTTGGTCTAAAGCCCCAAATAGATGGTGGCAAATCTACAACGATATATAGAGCAGGAACACCAGATGTTGCTGGTATAGTAGCTGTTAGTGAGGCTATAGAAATAGCTCTATCTAATCTTGATAATAGATATAAATATATAAAAAATATAAGTGAAATTATAAAGGAAAAACTAAAAAAATATGATGGTGTTGTCATCAATAATACTACTAATTCTATTCCCTATACCATTAATTTTAGCTTAAAAGGGGTAAAAGCTCAACAAGTAGCCAAACTCTTTTCAGATCATGAAATATATGTTTCTGCTAAAACATCATGTTGTCCAGTAACAACCCCATCAAAGTTAGTTTATGCTTTAACACATGATAAATCTTTAGCAACATCTTCCATTAGAGTTAGTTTATCACATTTGACAACAATGGATGAAGTATTAGAGTTTTTAAAAGTATTCGATATTATATATAAGGAGTGTTGTAGTAATGGAAAAATATAAAGAAATTGAAAGAAGTATAATAAAAAAATATCGTAAAGATATATGGAGTAAATTTGTTAAAGCTGTTATAGAATATGAACTAATTAAAGAAAATGATAAAATAATGGTCTGTATATCAGGTGGAAAAGATAGTTTTTTAATGGCCAAATGTATTCAAGAGTTGCAAAGACATGGTAAATATCATTTTGATGTTTGCTATGTTGTTATGGATCCTGGATATAATGAGTACAATAGAAATATGATTATAGACAATGCTAATATTTTAAATGTTCCTATAGAAATATTTGAAAGTAATATTTTTGATGTAGTTACAGAGACAGATTTTAAAAGTCCTTGTTATTTATGTGCTAGAATGAGAAGGGGATTTTTATACAGTAAAGCTAAAGAGTTAGGTTGTAATAAAATAGCTTTAGGACATCATTTTGATGATGTTATAGAAACAACGCTTTTATCTATGTTTTATGGTTCAGAAGTTAAAACTATGATGCCTAAACTTCATAGCGATAATTTTCCAGGTCTTGAGTTAATAAGACCATTATATTTAGTAAAAGAAGAGGCTATTATATCATGGAGAAATTTTAATGAACTAACATTCATAAATTGTGCTTGCCGTTTTACAGAGGGATGTTCTATAATTAATGATGGTACTAGCAAACGAAAAGAAATTAAAGAATTAATAAAAAAATTAAGATTAGTTAATAAAAATATTGATAGTAATATTTTTAAAAGTATGGATAATAT
>CAKPER010000085.1 GCA_934149245.1 uncultured Bacilli bacterium
CGAGGCGGATCAACAATTACAGCATCATAATAAACATAACTTTTAAGTACCTTGCCTACACTACCACATTGAAAATCAATATTCTTAATATTATTTATTTCTTTATTTATTTTAGCATCCATAATAGCATTTTTATTTATTTCTATTCCTGTAACATGTTTGTTATTATTAGTTACAAAGATACCTATTGTACCAGTTCCACAATAAAGATCTAAAACGTTTTCATAACCTTTTACATATTCTTTCACTTTATTATATATATTTAAAGTTTGACTTTTATTTACTTGAAAAAAAGATTCTTTAGAAATTTTAAATTTATAATCTTCTAATTTTTCATATAAGCATTTATCACCATAAATACAATTATTATTTATATAAATAGATTTTGTTATTTGAGAAAGTTCTTTTAAAATATCCTCTTTAGAAGCACTTCCCTTAAACCAAATCATTATTCCACTATCCGACTTTCTTATTAAAATACTATTAACACAAGATAAATTAATTTTTTCTTTTAGAATTTTAATAATATTATTAATTTCATTAGAAACTAATAGACATTTATCAATTTCTACTAAATCATGACTATTATTTTTATATAAACCTAATTTTCCATTACTAACGTGTAAAAGAATTTTATTACGATAATTATATTTATCGCTACCAACTATAATTGGATTAATATTCATTTTGGCATATTTTAAAAATATATTTATAACTTTATCTTTTTTATAGTCTAATTGTTTTGAATAATCAATATTCATAAGCTGACAACCACCACATAAAGAAAAATATGGACATTCACTTTTTAAATAATTACTGCCCCTTTTAATAATTTTTTTAATAGATGCAACTTGATAATTTTTATACTCTTTTACTATTTCTACATCTACTACATCACCAACTACTGTTTTAGAGACAAAAGTAATTTTATCTTGAATTTTTCCAACACCATCACCAGTATCATTTAATCTGTCTATCGAAATTTGCATAAACTCACCTCACATCTATATAAGTATAACAAAATTCTTTCTATTTTTATAGCTTTTACATAAATTTAAATGAGGGATATCTATGAAAGAAACTATTAATTATTATTACAATTTAAACCCAGATAAAATAACTAAACTTTTTGATTATTATTATTTTTATATAAACAATGAATTATATTACTTAATTATTTATACTAGAAAAATTGAAGATATTCAATCAATATATGACTTTAATAAAAAAATGTTAGAGAATAATTGTCTTGTAAATGAAATAATTAATAATAAAGAACACAGTATTCTAACTTATATTGAACATATTCCATACATATTAGTAAAAATATTTATAAATATTAATAAACCTATAACTTTATCTGAAATAAGTTATTTGTCTAATAAAAGAATTAATTATCAAAGAAATTTAATGCGAAGTAATTGGTTAACTCTTTGGACTAACAAAATAGATTATTTAGAATATCATCATGAACAAAATTATCAAAAATTCCCAATTTTATCTGCTAGTTTTGACTATTTTATTGGACTAAGTGAAAATGCAATTTTATATTTAAATAATACTATTAAAAATATTGCTCCCACGCAAAATGACATTGGAGTTATTTCACATAATATTTTTAAATTAGAAGATAGTACCTATAGTCTATATGATCCTCTAAATATAATCATTGATCATAAATCAAGAGATTTAGCAGAATTTATTAAAATTTCTTTCTTTAACGATAATTTTTCTATTTTTGAACAGTTAGATGAATATTTTAAACATAACTATTTTTCATTATATGGAATAAATCTTTTGATTTCAAGAATTCTTTATCCAAGTTTTTACTTTGAAAAATATGATGAAATAGTAAGTGGTCTCGTTCAAGAGAATGATATTTTAAAAATAACTTCAAGAATAAATGAATATGAGAAATATTTAAATGATTTATTTTCATATTTTAGAAGATACTATAATATTAAAGAAATAGCTTGGCTAAAAAGAAAAAAAAACTAATATTG
>CAKPER010000086.1 GCA_934149245.1 uncultured Bacilli bacterium
TAAATTAAATGATAAGGCTTCAATTATCAAAAAGGCAAATATCAAAACAAACCATATCATAACACTTACCTCCTTTATTCTTATTATATTACTAAAAAACTATAAAAAGCAATAAATAAAAGAAAAAATCACTAAAACAATGATTATCCTATTCTTTTATATATGTAGGTTGCAATATATGGTTCTATATTATTATGTGCACCACTTCCACCTGTTGCAGCAGCATACATAGGTCTACCACCATAAATATGAGGATCATTAATATAATCTGGTACTATAAGGAAAGTAGCTCCATATTTATTACTAGGGTTATTTGAATAATTAAAACCACTTGCCCAACTATGTCCATCTGGGCTATATACATTATGTTCGTGACTAGGCATTTCTGATATTGTTAATTTATGTGTATATTCCCCGCCAGTACTACCATTTGTAAACTTTTTAACAATTCCATTACTATCTGTTCCCGTTCCTACACCTATTATTGTTCTTCCACCTGCATATACTTCCCACTTTCCTCCAAATTTACTTTGTACTTTTTCTATTGTATCATCTTCTGTACTCATGTATATACTTCCTACTGGATATATTTCATTTATTACTTCTCCTTTTATATTATCTATTTGATTTTGCATGCTAGTAATTGTTGTCTTTAGTTCAGCAATTTGATCCTGAACTGTTCCTGATGCATCATAATCTATATTATCTACTACCTTTTCTGTTATTTTTTTATTTAATGAACTTGAATTATTCATCGTCTTAACTAGCATTAACATACTTACTAAAAATAGTGTTAAAATACTGAACATTATTATTGTACTTGCATATCCTTTATTATTTATTTTCATACCTTTTTTACTCCCTCATACTATACTTATTACTCTAAGTATACCCCCCCCCGGAAGCGTTTTGTCAAGCGAATTTTTGCACTATTTTCAAAAGAAAAAATCACTAAAATAAGTGATTTATTTAACTCTTTTATACATGTACGTAACTATATATGGATTTTGCACACTAAACTCTTTTGAATTACAATTTGTGCAGGAATTAGTTGAAACAGATGGTATAGTTCCTGTTACAGTATGACTATGATTTCCATCGGATGATGTATAAACATTTGTTGAAGCATATGTAATACTTGAAAATCCATATACAGTTTCTACAAATCCACCAACATAAATAGTTCCACCACCGCTACCATGAAAAAACATCTGAAGATGATTATGATATCCATTTGTTGATGTTTTACCATCTAATAAATTTGTTGATGAAGTTGTATGTGTATGATTTGGTAAATTTTCGTTAGACAATTTTACATTTAATGCCCCACCTAATTTACTATTGTCATCAGTTCTATACACTTTAGTATTACCATTTTCATCAGTTAAAGTTCCTTCTCCTATTATTGTTCTTCCTTGCGCATACTTTTCCCATGTTCCACCTATCGCATTTTTTACTTCTTCTGTTGTACTATATGTTGTGCTTATATATACACTTCCTACCGGATATATTTTATCTAACATACTATTTTCCATATTCTTTAATTGATTTTCTAAAACTGATAGCCTATCTTGAACACTTCCTGATGAGTCATAATCTATATTATCTACTACTTTCTCTGTTATTTTTTTATTTAATGAACTTGAATTATTCATTGTTTTAACTAACATTAACATACTTATTAAAAATAATGTTAGAATGCTAAACATTATTATTGTACTTGCATATCCTTTATTATTTATTTTCATACCTTTTTACTCCCTCATACTATATTTATTACTCTAAGTATACCCCCCCCCCGGAAGCGTTTTGTCAAGTTAAATTTTATACATGTTTTAGGTATTTTTTAAACAAAAAAAATAGTCTAATGACTATTTATTTAATAAATCTAGTAAATTAATTTTAAACATATCTTTATCAGCATTTTCTTTACTAATCATAACACCTTTATATGCATTTAATTCTGTAG
>CAKPER010000087.1 GCA_934149245.1 uncultured Bacilli bacterium
GGTACAAGTATAATTGATGGCATTCTAACTTATAAATTTATTTTAAATAATGATAATACTGAAAATTCTATAACAATAGCAGCAGATAGCACGAAGAATATTATGCTAACGATTTCTAATCCAGAAACCCTAAATTTAAAATATGGTATCTATTATAGTTCTAGCGATGATTTAACAAATGTAAGTCTAGGTTACTTATCTTCAAGTGAACATAAAGGAACTGAAACAATTGCCTCAAAAAATGATTATATTATCAAGTTAAAAGTAAACAATGCATCATCCAGTGATGTTACCATAAAATTTGGCATTTCCTATGGCCTTGAAACAGGTGGAGATTTACAACTAGATACAGGAAAACATTGGCTAGGAGAATATTACCCTTACAAAGAAACACTAGAGTATTTAGAAACAGATGGCCTAGGTTATATTGATACAGGCTTTTATCCAAATCAAGATACAAAAATAGAATTTACAGCAACACCTCTTGTTAATAATTCTACTGTAGCATGGTTTGGAGCAAGGGAGGACTATTTTTTAAATACTTTTACTCTTTGGCAATTAGAAAGCAATAACTTTAGAGGAGACTATGAGATTATCCAAAAAACAGTAAGTGATTTAGCAATAAATGCTAACACAAAATATACCGTATCGATGGGACAAGGAAAATTAATTGTCAATAATACTCAATATGTAAATTGGGGAGAAGTAAATTTTCAATCCCCAGTACCATTGATTTTATTTTCAGTTTCTTCAAAAAATGTATATGTTGATTTAGATACTAGTACTATGGTTGATAACAGGAGAGCAAAGTTATGGTTTTATAGTTCAAAAATTTATGACAACGGCACTCTGGTTCGAGATTATATTCCAGTTAAAGACATGAAAGGAGTTTCTTGTCTATATGATAAAGTAACTGAAGAATTATACTATATAAAACCGCAAGAAAGATATTTATTTAAAGCAAATGTTGGCAGTTACATAAAATATACAGGAAATAACGGTTGTTCTGGTAAATCATGTGAAGGACAAAATGCCAATTATGTAGGTGGTAGCACTAATGGATACTGTTGGAATGCGGATTATACATTTGCAAACTCAGGTTGGCGAATTGCTTATATTCAAAATAACACAGCATACCTAACTTCAGCAGGTGCAACGGATTGTATGTCAACAGACGCAAGTGGAAATACTTCTACAGGTACGGCCTCTAGTTCTACAAGTGGAAATGGTAGAAATACACACTTTACAAATATGAATAATATTGCTTTAAAATATTGTAATAGCAAATTTGCTTACAATGGTGTTTGTAATAACAGCAGTGCTTGGGCAATGAGTGCAAATGATCATAAAATAATAACTGGAGGAACAGAAATAACAAACTGTATTCAAGTAAGTGAGTCGACGGCTTGTGGATATAATAATTCCCTATTGGATAATGGTGGCTTTTATTGGTTTGCAAGTGCAAATACAGGTACACCTACTGGAGTATTTGAATTTGGTGCAGAGCATAGAAGAGTAGGGTATTATGATTCTAATCTTCCATTAGGAGTAAGACCGGTCATTAGATTAGATAACTCTGTTATTGTAACAGGAGGAATTGGTACTGCCAGTAATCCTTATACAATTGATACCAATATTGAGAATTCTGAAACTGTGATAGAGGGGGAAGAAACATCTCCAACAATTCCTATGGGATAAATAAAATAAACATTTTATGAAAGTGTTTATTTTTTTAAGAAAAATAAATTTAAGTATTTTAAAAACAAAACATTCATTATATAATTAAATAGAAAAGAGGTAAATATGAAAGTTGTCGTTCAAAGATGTATGAAAGCATCGGTTATTGTAGATGATAATACCGTAGGTGCTATTAGCCAAGGACTAATGCTTCTTGTTGGCTTCACTGAAAAAGATAG
>CAKPER010000088.1 GCA_934149245.1 uncultured Bacilli bacterium
TAATTAGCATTTCTTGATTGAATTTCAGCAATTTTGTCAAATACTTCTGATGCGTTTTGAGCATTAATTTCTGTATATCCTAGTTCTCTTAGAGCTTGAACTTTAGCAGTATTTAATTCTTGAGTTCTAGATAATTTCTCTTCATTTTTTCTTTCTAATACTGCTTCCCATCTTCTATGTGATTCTGCTATCTTGCTTTTAGAAGCACCACCATTTGTATATAATGTCATAGCAGAATACATAATACTTTCAAAAGTATACTGTTGTTCTTCATTAAAATCAAAGATATTTGGTTTTACATAACCACTATTTTTAGCAACATATCCTAAGATGTATTTTAATTCTTTACTTACTGTTAAAGATTGAAGAAAATGATAATAATATACTAGCGTTGTATATGTTTCTTTGGTTTTATCTTCGTTTAACATTTCTTTTATTAAGAAAAATATATCAGATATTAATTCTTGCTCATCTTTTTTTAGGCCTGTTAACTCAATTATTTCTTCTCTTTTATTAGGTGTTTTGCGATAGTTAAAAATTTTATTAGAAACATTTTGCAAATATTCATCAGTTAATTCTTTATTTAAAATTTCTTCACAATTGTTTACTTCTAATAATTGAAATAATAGCTGACATTTGTCTGCAGGCATTTTATTTAAATCATTACTATCTAAATAATTATAAACCATTTGTCTTGATACACCTAAATATTTGGCAAGATTTACTTTTGAAATATTAGTTTTTTTTAAAATTAGATTTATCTTTTCAATTGTATTCATAAGCATCCTCTCCTATTTATATTTTATCATGTATACAAAATATGTCAAGTACATGTCAAGTATATGTCCAATTTTTTTATTGGCTATCGATGTAAGTGCAGACTTCTTTTACTGTTTCATTAAAATTATCGTAATTAGTATTAAACCAAATAGTATTGAATTGATGTTTAAAGAAAGTATATTGTCTTTTAGCATAATGTCTGGAATCTTTTTTTATTTCATCTATAGCAGTATCTAGATTAATTTTATTATCTAGATAATTATATAATTCTTTATAACCTATTCCATTTAATAGAGGTTTAGTTCTGATATTTTTTTTATAAAATGTTTCTACTTCTTCTATTAGGCCATTTTTTATCATTTCATCTACTCTTTTATTTATTATTTGGTAAAGATTTTCTCTTGATGTGGTAAGACCTATGAATATGGCATTATATAGTAATGTATTGGTTTTATTTTCAGTAATAGAACTGTTATTTTCTTTGTAGTAGTTTAGAGCATTTTCTACTCTCCTTCTATTATGCTTATCGATTTTATCTAGAGATTTAGGATCGAGTGATATTAATTTTTTATATAAATCTTCTGTTTTTATGTTTTCATAATTTGTTGCTTTTTTATTTTGGATTAATTTATAATCGTATAGAGCACTTTTTATGTAAAGACCTGTTCCACCTACTAAAATTGGTGTTTTGTTTTTCTTTAGTATTTCGTTTATTTTAATACGACAATCAGTTTGATAATTGTATATGGAATATTCTTCTTCAGGAGATTTAATATCAAATAAGTGGTGAGGAATATTTTCTTTTTCTTCTTCTGTTATTTTTGCTGTTCCAATGTTAAGATTTTTGTATATTTGCATAGAGTCGGCATTAATTATTTCGCCGTTATAATGCTTTGCTAATTCTATAGATAATTTTGTTTTACCAACACCGGTTGGACCTACTATTACTATTATTTTTTGCATAAATAATCACCTCTTGTTTGTTTAGTTTATCATATATTTTTAATTTCTTCAATATAAGAAAAAACTATTTAAAGTGAGTTAAATAGTTTACAGAGTGTAGACAAACCCTAGATTTTTTCTAAGGGTTTTCTTATGAATAAAATTTTTATAAAACTTTTCAATATTT
>CAKPER010000089.1 GCA_934149245.1 uncultured Bacilli bacterium
TATGATATAGTGAACAAAGAAAAAATTTGGAAACAAATTTAAAATTATACAATATATAAAAAAGTAAGGAGTGATACGAATGATAGCATTAGGGGCAGACCACGGAGGATACAAATTAAAAGAAGAAATAAAAAGATATTTAGGTGAAAGCGGAATAGAATACAAAGACTATGGAACAGACTCAGAAGAAAGAACAGACTATCCAATATATGCAAAAAAAGTAGCAGAAGCAATACAAAATAAAGAATGTAACTGCGGAATATTAGTATGCAGATCAGGATATGGAATGACGGTAGTAGCAAACAAATTTAAAGGAATAAGAGCAGCTTCAATACATGACCAAGAATCTGCAAAATTTGCAAAAGCAGATGATGACATAAATGTAATAACACTTGGAGGAGACTACCTAACAACAAATGAAGCAATATGCATAATAAGAAATTGGTTAGGAACAGAATTTAAAGGCGGAAGATATGAAGAAAGACTAAAAATGGTAGAAGAAATAGAAAACAATAATATGAAATAATTGGAGGAATACATATGTGGGGAAATATAGCAATAGCATTTATACTTGCATTTGTAGTAACATTTGTAACTACACCATATACAATGAAAATTGCAAAAAAAATAGGAGCAATAGATATTCCAAAAGATGAAAGAAGAGCACACAAAAGATCAATACCAAGATTTGGTGGACCAGCAGTAATATTAGGCTTTTTAGTATCAACAATATATTTATTAATAGTAATGAGCGCAGAAAATTCAATAAATTTATTTGGACCGCAAGAATATTGGAAAAAATTATTGGGATTTTTAACAGGAATATTAATAATTTCAGGATTCTGCATTGTAGATGATACAAAAGGAATAAAACCTGTAATAAAATTAATAGGCCAAATACTTGGAGCAATATGTATTGTAGCATCTGGAATAAGAATAGAAGGAATAACACTTCCATTTTTAAACTTTCCAGAAATACATGAAATCACATCAATTTTACTTACACTAGCTTGGATAATTTTTGTAACAAATTCAATAAATTTAATAGATGGACTAGATGGACTATCATCAGGAATATCAGTAATATCATCAATATCTTTATTAGTAATATTTGTATTAAATGGCTCATCAGCAATATCAATAGTGTTAATAACCGCATTAGCAGGAGCATTAGTGGGATTTTTACCATTTAATTTTACACCTGCAAAAACATTTATAGGAGATACAGGCTCAAACTTTTTAGGATTTTCATTAGCGGTAATTTCAATATTAGGCTCTGCTAAAACATATACAGCAGCAGTAATTGTTTTACCACTTATTGCTTTGGGACTACCTATATTTGATACAGTATGGGCTATAATTAGAAGACTAATAAAAGGAAAATCAATAAAAGCAGTATTTAAAGCGGATAAAGGCCATTTACATCATAGATTAGTTGCAAAAGGATTTAGCCAAAAGCAAGCAGTTCTTATTTTATATGGAATAAGTGCAATATTTGGAATGTTTGCAGTAATATTATGTGACAGTGGAATTTGGAAGGCATTATCATTCTTATTAATTGTGATAGTTGCAGTTGCATTAGGATACAAAAACTTTTCTGTTGAAAGAACAGGAAATGAACAATATGAATGTACTCAATGTAAGTATATTTATAATCCAAAGTTTGGAAATGAAAAAGCAGGAATTGCAAAAGGAACAAAATTTGACGATTTACCAGATGAATGGGTTTGCCCAGTTTGTGGAGAGGGCAAAGATATGTTTCAAATTCATGAATGAGTTGAAAAATAATTACAATTTAGGAAAGGACAGATAATTAAATGCAAGACAAAATAATGAAATTTTTAGCATATGATGGAAAAATATCAGTAGTATGCGCAAGCACAACAGA
>CAKPER010000090.1 GCA_934149245.1 uncultured Bacilli bacterium
TTCATCTCCTTTACTAAATTATACCAAAGAAAAAGTAAACACATCTTTTTTGTGTCTACTTTTATCTTACAACTTCATCTAGTTTTCTAAAATCATCTTTTTTTCTTTATATTTTTCTTTTAAATATTTAACTACCATCTCTAAAACTTTTTTATCATTATCATAAGTAATCATATCAAAAGCATCAGATAGATTAACCCATTTAGCTAAAGCTATTTCTTCTTCTTGAACAACTATTTTACTACTAGTAGCAGTAGCAGGAAAATATATAACATCTTTCAAAACATCAGGATAAGGATTATATGAAACCATAATTCTAAAACTATCATCAATTTCTATATCTAATCCAACTTCTTCCTTAACCTCACGCTTAGCTGTTTCTACTTCTGTCTCGCCTGCTTCAACATGACCTTTAGCAAAAGACCAATGACCTAAATTATGTTTTAATAATAATACATACACTTCATTTTCTTCAAACTTATAAATAACAGCTCCACAAGATTTTTCCTTTTTCATACTAACAATTCTCCTTTAAAAAATTAGCAATCTTATCAATAGAAATCAGCATTTTCTCACCTGTTTTAGTATCTTCTATTTCAATTTTTCCCTCTTCCATTTTATCTCCAATAATAGCAACATAAGGTGTTCCAAGTACATAAGCATCTTTTATTTTATTTCCAAGAGAATAACCATTTCTATCATCTAATATAGTGCCAATATTTTTATCAATTAAATCATTATATAACTTAGTTGCAACATCAACTTTACTATCTTTATAAACTATTTGGATCTTATATGGTGCTATATTCTTAGGCAGAGAAAATCCTTTTATTTTATCTCCATCTCTAATAACATTATTTTCAATCAATACTGCTATTATTCTACCTACTCCTATTCCATAGCAACCCATATAATATGGCTTATCACATCCATTTTCATCTTTATAGCATAAATTCATAGCCTCAGAATACTTTGTTCCAAGTTGAAAATTATTTCCTAGTTCAACAGCACTGTACTCAGAGAACTTAGATAAATCATCAACTCCAAATTGTTTAACATATGTATCTCTATCTTCAAAATCTAACACTTCTTTATTTAATCCTATATTATTTTCTTTATCATAAAGAATTGTATCCTCACCTAAATTAGTAATAGCTTGAAATTCTTCAGAAACATTTCCTCCCATTGTACCATTATCACTAACCGTAGGTATTATATTTATTCCAAGTTTTTTAAAAATATTCATATATGCTTTATGCATAAGATCATATGTTTTTTTCATGCTTTCATAGTCTTTATCAAAAGAATAAGCATCCATCATTACAAACATTCTAGGTCTAAATAAATAGCCACGTGTCCTTATCTCTTTTCTAAATTTCTCATTTATTTGATAATAAATAGCTGGTAAATTTTTGTAAGAAAGAAGTCTATTACTTCCAAATAGAGTAGCACATTCCTCTGCTGTTGGAGCAAGTCCATAATCTCCTAAATTATTTGATAATGTAAACATAATATCATTATCTTTAGTATATAAATCCCATCTATTTGATCTCTCCCAAATACTTTTAGGTTGTAATTTAGGAAACTCTACTTGTATACATCCTATTTTATCAAGTTCTGTAATAATAATATCTTCAACTATTCTTTCTAATTTTGTCCATAAATTTCCATA
>CAKPER010000091.1 GCA_934149245.1 uncultured Bacilli bacterium
TCCCTTTCAATTTCAAACAATTTATCAATTTGCACACATGCTTCATATCCACTGCAATTTGTATTTCCACTTGGAATGCTCTCGTAAAAATATCTTCTCGCATGTGCCCAACATTCTGCATGTGTTGTGTTTTCAATATTATTGTAACCTGCATATCCATCTGTTACAATAATACCCAAATACCCTGAAAGCAACTCTTTTGCTACTTTTTCAGCTCTGCTTGGCGAATATCTAAATATTACACCTTTACATTTTTCATCTTCACCAGAAGTCATAACCCACATATATGAATTACTTGAAGCCTTTTTATTTGCCTCATGATTACATTGAATTGTGGAGTAAGTAAGCCTGAGGAACCTCCCCTCAAGCTTCTATCAGAACTGTACGTGAAGCTCTCACTTCATACAGCTCCCAGTTATATTGCCATTACAAATTTCTCACTTTTCCAGTGTGCAAACAAATTTGGCTCCCTTTGAATAATCTTCTTTAACCAATTTACAGATTTTCTAGTTGAATTAAACTTATATTTCCTTCTTACCCATTTAATAATGCATTTGTTTATATACCTTAATATTCCATACATTTCTGATTTATAGTAGTGCGAATAATAATTTATCCAGCCTTGTATTTTACTATTAAACATATTTGCTATATCCTTTATACTTTTATCCACTTTTCTTTGCATTTTCCAGTTTCTAACTTCTAGTCTAATTGATTTCTTTGCTTTATCACTTATTGCTGGTATAAATCCTGTAAATCTTTTCCCATTTTTAGCTACTACATGTCTAGGCTTAAATGTATACCCTAGAAAATCAAAACTTATATTTTCATAATTTCCTTTTCTATCACTATCCTTGCAATATACAATTTTTGTTTTAAATAAATTTAGTTCTAGTCCAAATGTTTTAAATCTTTTATCTAATACCTTTATTATATATTTTGCTTGTTTGATAGATACACAATTTAAACAACCATCATCTGCATAACGTACCCAAGGTATATTAGGAAATTCTTTACTCATAAAATCATCAAATGCATAGTGTAGAAATAAATTTGCTAATACTGGACTTATTACTCCGTCCTTGCGGTGTTCCTGCTTTTCTTTCTACTATTGTTCCATCTTGCATTTTAAATGGTGTTTTTAACCATCTTTCTATGTAAAGAATTATCCATTGTTCATTTGTATGTCTTTTAACCATTTCTATTAAGTAGTCGTGTCTAATATTATCAAATAAACCTGTTATATCAAAATCTACTACCCAATCTTTCTTCCAGCATCTTTCTCTTAACACTCCTACTGCATCTATTGCTGATTTATTTGGTCTATATCCATACGAATCTTCATAAAATATTTTCTCTACATTTGGTTCAAAATAAATTTTTGCAACCATTTGAGCAACTCTATCTTCGACTGTTGGTATTCCTAGTATTCTAGTTCCACCACTCTTTTTAGGTATTGCTACTGCTTTTACTGGTTTTGGAAAGTATGTTCCAGATGACATTCTATTCCATATTTTGTA
>CAKPER010000092.1 GCA_934149245.1 uncultured Bacilli bacterium
AAACCTGTTTTTGCACTTGTCAAAATTATTTCATCATCACTAAATCCAAGTACTTCTCTTAGTTCTTTTTTTACTTTTTCAACATCAGCATTAGGTAAATCTATCTTATTTATAACTGGTATTATAGTTAAATCATTTTCTAAAGCTAAATATACATTTGCAAGTGTTTGTGCTTCTATTCCTTGTGCTGCATCAACAACTAAAACTGCTCCTTCACAGGCAGCTAAACTTCTAGATACTTCATATGTAAAATCTACGTGACCTGGTGTATCTATTAAATGAAGTGTATAACCCTTATAATTTAACTTAACTGCATTAAGTTTTATTGTAATTCCTCTTTCTCTTTCAAGATCCATATTATCAAGCATTTGATCTTTTGACTCTCTTTTTGTAACAGCTCCTGTTAATTCAAGCATTCTATCTGCTATTGTACTTTTTCCATGATCTATATGTGCGATTATTGAAAAATTTCTTATTTTATCTTGATTCATATTTCTTCACCTAGAAATAATTATACTATAAAAAATAAGAATAGACAATTCTATTCTTACGTATGTAATTAACTCATTCTTTTGTTATGTATGTACCTGTTATAAATATACTCCAACCTACATTTATAGGTGAAGTTTCACTATCTGTCATTATCATTACACCTGTATCTAAAAGTCTTGCATAGAGTAATTTGGCACTATTTCCAGAACCATCTCCCTTTAATGTATAGGCATATAATGTCGGTTTATAACCATCAACAGGTTTTGGAAAATTCTTAAATATTTCTGTTGGATAATTAACATCCTTTGAAATATTTGATTTATTAACAGCAAACTCTATATTAACCATTACTTTGTTTCCTTGTTTAATATACCCACCACTATATATAATTATATTGCTGTTAGATATAGTTGGTTTTATATAATCTTTATTGTTAAGTTGATTATTCATTTCTGTAATTTTTGAAGATAAATTTTTATTATCTTCTTTTAAACTTGTTATTTCATTTTGCATACTAGTAATCGTTAATTTTAGTCCAGCAATCTGATCTTGTACACCACCTGATGAATCATAATTTATATTATCTACTACCTTTTCTGTTATTTTTTTATTCAGCGTACTAGAATTACTCATTGTTTTAACTAGCATTAACATACTTATTAAAAATAGTATCAAAATACTGAACATTATTATTGTGCTTGCATATCCTTTATTATTTATTTTCATACATCTTTACTCCCTTATTTTATACTTATTACTCTAAGTATACCCCCCCCCGGAAGCATTTTGTCAAGCAAATTTACACTATTCTAAAAGAAAAAAATAATAGATCTCTCTATTATTTTCTAGATACATATTTACCATCTTTAGTAGAAATAACAACTATATCACCTTCACAGATAAATAAAGGTACTTTTACTTCAAGATCATTTTCTAAAGTTGCATCTTTAAGTGCATTTGTTGAAGTATTTCCTTTAACTGCATCTGTTGTATATGTTACTTTGTATTCTACTTT